>JBGTCM010000030.1:0-3678 GCA_041748795.1 Pyrinomonadaceae bacterium | reverse complement strand
GCTCCGGCAATGGGCCGAAGCGTGGTTAAAGAATAAGGAGCGGGCCATCGTAAAGGATCTGAGTGACGAAGCGTTTGAGAAACATTGGCTCTACGTGCGACCGGAGCGAATGCACGAGGGCGCGATCGAAGCCGTCACGGCCTTCAGAGAGCGAATTGAAGAGAACTGATTCGACTGCATTCTGCCCCAGTCCATCTTCTGGGATATAGTTTCACTATGAACAAGCGTGCCAAAAAACGATTAAAAGAAACGATCGAAAAAGACAAGCAGGAAAAAGCGAAGACACTTCCGCAACAACGCTCCGGTGCGGCGAAGGATCCCGACCCGCAACAGCGCCGTGGTTTTCTGCCGAAACCCGATAAGAAGCGCGGGTAAGCTAACGATTTTCGTAACGCAAACTGTTAGTTTGCGGATCGTTATCGAGAAGCGCCGCTTCGTGCAACTTAGCCGCCCGCAAACTAACAGTTTGCGTTACGCCTTCCCTCTAAATGCAGAAAATTGATCTCAAAGCGATTCTTGAACCCAGGAATCGTGGCATTCTGCTGGACCTGTTCGTGTTTATTATTAGTCTGGTCCTGATGCACGCCCTCACAGTGCAGTCTCTGAATATCGTCCGCCAAGCCGAAGAAAATAATTCTGCAAAACTAGTCGTCGGGCTGTTCTTCGCGGGAGTGTTTTTTCTACAGCCGTTGGGGCCGATGCTGAAGCGCTGGTCTTTTCACGAAAGATTCAAGTTTGAGACTAATTCAACCGCAGGATGTCTGCTTCTCGGTGTCATGTGGTTTTACCTGATCCTCATGATTCTGCTCTCGGGGACAGCGACCATAATTCTTTCGGAGGTCATCTTTGAGAGAGGTTCGCCAGCTGCGGAATTCGGCGCGCTCTTCGTTGTTGGCGGAGCTGTTCTGTCTATCGTGAATGCTGTGGTCATCTATCGCTATTTCTTGAGACCAAAGAAACCGCCTAGGTGGAAGTTTCTAACTACACCGCGGGCAGCTCTACTCGGCGACGTGCTGATGTTTCTCAACGTAATCTGCCTGCAGATTTTGTGGGGCGCGGTAAGTGCTTCGGCTTTGTTCTGGAGTGTTCTGGATTCAACTCCCCTGGGAGGCCAGACAGGAACGATTTCGGAAATCCTGGGCCGGCTGATTGCTATCAGCGTGCTGGCCTTACTGGTTTATTTTCCGGCGCGAATTTTTTACCTGGCAGAAGACAGGAATCGGAAAGTCACGTGGCTGACCATGTTTCTGGCAAACCTGCCGCTGATCCTCAGGGCGCTATCAGCGTCACGTCATTGAGACGAATTTTTGTAGGGGCGTCCCTCCGTGGGCACCCCGCTCTACCGAACGAAGGGGCGCCCACGGAGTGGCGCCCCTACAATAATGATGCGCCGCGCCCACAAAGAGCGGCCACAGAGGCTCAATTCCCAAATCATCGCAAATCCGTATAATTGCCCCTCGCCCCTTATCGCTGGGGACGCCCGCGGTCCCAAAAATAAACGGTTCGGAATAATTGTTCGCCAAAAAGGAGAGTCGATGTTTCTTCGGAAGTCTATTCATGTCCTTTCACTCGTGACTTTTGCAATCACGTGTTCTTTTCTCGTAGCCGCCTGCGGTTCAGGGAATACCAGTCTACAAACAAACACAGCCACTTCAACCGCGAGCCCGGCCGCCACAACCGCCCCGCCGGCAAGTAGTTCGCCTAAAGCGAAGTTGAACGTAAACAACGCTACCCAGGCTGAACTGCTCAGCACCATCCCCGGAATGGGAAACAAGATGGTCCACGAATTTGAGGAGTATCGTCCCTACAAGAGCATTCAGCAGTTTAGAAAAGAGATTGGCAAATATGTCGATCAGGGCCAGGTGGCGGAGTACGAAAAATATATCTTCGTTCCGATCGATGAAAATCAAAGCGATGCGGCGACTCTGCAACAGATTCCTGGGTTAGAGGCCGGCGAAGCGCAGGAGTTGATCGCGGGCCGGCCCTATGCTTCGCGCGACGCGTTTGTGGCAAAGCTGGGCGAGAAGGTTTCCGCGGATGATTTGGCGATCGCCAAAACGTATATGGTCCAGCGATGAGTGCGGACGAAGTCTTAGGCCAACTCAGACGCTTCCTGCTGGTTCTGTCAGTACTGCTTTTCTGCGGAGCAATAATTGAGCTGTGGCTCGTCGGCCACACGGAAGACCCAATCCAGTGGCTCGCGTTTGCACTGGCGGGTCTCGGCGCAATCGCAGCGCTGGTCGGCCTGATTTTTCCCGGGCGCGGAATCGTTCGTCTTTTGCGTATCTGCATGGCGGTAGTTGTCGTCGGCAGCCTCTTTGGGATTTATGAACACGTCATAGGAAACGTCGCCTTTGAACGAGAGATTCATCCTGACATGTCCTCAGGCCAGGCTTTGTGGAAAGGCCTGCAAGGAGCAAACCCTTTGCTCGCGCCGGGCATTTTGGCAATCGCGGCGTTGTTGGCGTTGAGCGCAACCTACCGGCATGAGATAACCTCGCCTAAATGAACAGCAACGAAGTAACGCGCCGAAAATTTCTTCGCACAGCTATGTCAGCCGGCGCTGTCCTCATGGCGGATGGAACGCTCGGCTCCATAGCGCGTGCGGGTGAAACAGGACGAGCGCCTCACTCGAGTCTATTACTCTTAACGGGACCGCGCCGGTTTGCCCCTGTAAAAGTTGCTCGCAACCGGATCATTCGCACCGTTGTTGGCCTCCGCCCTTATCGCGAGGAAGGGTTTGTTGTTGAAGCGGAGCGAATGGGCAACAAGCTCCTGGTCCACAACTACGGTCATGGCGGCGCCGGGGTCACGCTCTCATGGGGAACGTCGTCGTTGGCGGTAGATATTGCGCGCGATCATGTGCAGACAACGCGGGTGGCCCGGAGATCCCCTCGCCGTTTTGCGGTGCTCGGCTGCGGCGTGATGGGACTGTCAACCGCTCGCCTCTTGCAACGTCGTCTCGGCGGTTCGGTGACGATCTATGCCAGGGACCTCCCGCCACACACGACATCAAATATCGCAGGCGCCCTGTGGTATCCGACTTCGGTTTATGACCAGCAAATGGTGAGCACGAAGTTTATGGATCAATTTCGCGCGGCCTGCTATCTATCAAACCGCGCGTTTCAGGAATTAGTGGGAACGGAATATGGCGTGCGCTGGACTGACACCTACGAGTCGATATCGAGGGAAGATTCGCCCAATCGCGAACTTCCCGGAGGCGCACAACTCTATCCCCAGACTGAAATCTTTCGAGAGCCGGAACATTACTTCGGGTTTCCTTATGCGCAGCAGTTCAGCACGATGATGATCGAGCCGCACACTTACCTGCGCGCGTTATTGCGGGATTTCT
Organism: Pyrinomonadaceae bacterium; assembly: GCA_041748795.1. Classification (GTDB taxonomy): domain Bacteria; phylum Acidobacteriota; class Blastocatellia; order Pyrinomonadales; family Pyrinomonadaceae; genus PSRF01. The sequence continues at coordinate 326 of JBGTCM010000030.1, read as the reverse complement.
ACGTTGCGGGTGGAAAGATCGTTATTAAAGACTTCAAGAAGCGTGAGGAGATCGCGCGACTAAAGGAGCCGATAGTTTTCAATTGCACCGGGCTCGGCGCGCGCGAACTGTTTGGCGATCAGAAACTCGGTCCGGTTCGCGGCCAGCTGGAAGTGCTTTTGCCACAGCCAGAGGTTGACTACTGTTACCTCTCCGGTAGGCAGTACATGTTTCCGCGGCGCGATGGAATTATTCTGGGCGGCACGTTTGACCACGACAACTGGTCGCTTGAACCTAATGCCGAACAGACGACGAGAATAATTGAGGCGCACGCGGAAATAATGAAG
>JBGTCM010000029.1:0-3964 GCA_041748795.1 Pyrinomonadaceae bacterium | reverse complement strand
CGTCACGAGTCCGCCAATATCAAAAGCGCAACCGAAGTCCTGGCGAAAGTTGAGGGCGATACAGAGGTTGTGGGCATCGACGAGGGCCAGTTTTTCGACAACGAGCTAGTGAATGTGGCTAACACACTGGCTCGACGCGGCATTCGCGTCATCATTGCAGGCCTGGATCAGGACTACACCGGCAAGCCCTGGGAGCCCATGCCCCAACTGCTTGCTGTAGCCGAATACATCACCAAGACCCACGCCATCTGCATGAAGTGTGGCCAGGCGGCCAACTACACGCAGCGTACTTTTGAATCCGAGGAGCGCGTGGCGGTTGGAGGCGAGGGCATGTACGAAGCCCGCTGCCGCAGCTGCTTCGTTCCACATGCAGACGCCCCTACGGTGCATCACGACTAAGAAATGAGTTCTATAAGCACTGTCGTTTTCTGCAATTCGAACGGCAGCTTACGGTCCAAGGTTCCAGCCCAACAGATCTAGAACCCCCGACTGTGTATCGTAACTGGGCCGTGCGGCTATCGCTTTACATACTTCAGGGTTTTGAATAGGCTATCGCCTCTTTCGCGAACCAGAGCCTTTTCAAGCGATGAGCGCCAACTAATCTTCACCCTAAGGAGAAACGACGATGGCCACGAAGCAAACAAAAAAGTCAAAAAAGAAGAAGAAGAAGACGAACCTGGACGGCGGCGACACCCCGATCACTATCGGCGGCGGCGGCGGCGGCCTCTCTAAAGTCCTACTACCGCTTAAGATAACGTACGATCCAAACGCCTGGGTTGCTTCCGTTCCTCCAGGAACCCTTAAGATGGCAGGTGGGAAAGTTAAGAAGGTCACCATATCTATTGGGGAATTTGAGCTTAAGTTGCCTGTTAATGGAGCTGTTTCGATCGATCTGAAGGTTGGTAAGCCGTAGAAGACTTCGCGGGTTCGAAGTTATTTGCCTGAGCGAGCAATGGAGGTCATTGCACGGGGACACCAGCTTGCAATCGCTGGCGTGATTCCTTGACATCGGGACGCTCCAAATAAGTCTGGTAGTTTTCGTTTCCCCATTTCTGCTCCAGGGCTGCGAGAATGCCGGAAGCCTGCTGCGCCAGATGCTGAGACCGCGTTTTGTCACCGGCCTTTTCGTGCGCTAATGCCTCGATCAGCAATGCGCGCCACTCCGATGCCTTCTGCCCTGCAGCGGCAAATCGTTGCTGAGCTTCCCCAGCGACGGTCGAAGCTGCTTGAGCGTCACCCGCGAGAAGGGCACACTCCGCCAAGGCCAATAGGGAGTTGGAAAGAAGCAACTGCGAGCGCAGGTTGCGCGCTGCACTTGCCGCAGCTTCACAGTGTTTACGTCCTTCCCCGGCTTGACCTGACAATGACTGCGTAAGCCCCAGGACATACTCCGCCGATATGGCGGTTGAATTCGAGCCTGCGCCGGTCATGTCCAAAACCTTTTTAGCCTCGACTGACGCCTCATGCAATTTGCGCTCGCTCAGAGCCAGGCGAGCCTTTATCAAATGCACTAGCAGTTGCAAGTCTTTGTAGGGTTCACGACCTTTAGGTTCGGCAATCTCTTGCGATTCCGCCAGTGCCGCACGTGCCTCCGGATATCGACCCAGTTGCCAAAGCGCTTCGGCTCGGTTGCTGGCTATATAACCCATATTCAGCTTTGCGTTAAGCGTTTTGAGCGTCTCATAGGTTGCACTGTAATGAGCCAGAGCTTGAGGGAAATCCTGTCTATCGAGAAACACGCTCCCAAGTCCTTCCTGGGCCAGGGCAATCGACTGCGGATCAGCGGCCTGTTGAGCCAATTGGAGCAATTGTTCAAATCTCCGCTGTGCCGAGTCGTAGTCTCCATTCCTTCCCTCGGCACGTCCGAGAATGATGTAGGCCTGAAAGACTTCTTTGCGATAACCCCCCTGTTCATAAAACGGCAGCGCCCGTTGGAAAAAACCTCGAGCCGCATCAGTATTGCCTTGTTTTGACGCCAAGCTGGCCAGCGATAGCAGAGCGCGCGCCTCGCTGCGCCTGCCCTTATAAAGCTGGGAGAGTCGAAGAGCTTCGTTAAAGTTTTTTTCGGCTTCGGGGAAGTTGCCCTTGATGAAATACGAGTTGCCGATGTCAATTAATCCTTGCATCGTCAGGTTGTCGAGGCCGTTGCTCCTGGCTAATTCTAAAGCCTGAGAAGAATATAGCTGTGCCTTTTCCGCATCACCGGCGATTATCTCGGTGTTGCTCAGGTTTAATAGGACCCTAATCCGCTTGTCCTTATTCTCCAGCGCCGCAGACTTTTCCAGTGCCTGCAGTAGTTGCGCCCGCGCCTCCACAGCCTTTCCCTGAAGTCCCAACAAGACTGCACGTTGCAGCAGAACTTCCGTCAACCCTTCGATGTCACTGCTGAGGTCAAACAAATTATGAGCCTTATCAAAAGCAGCATTTGCATCGTCGTAGCGGGAACGACGACCAAGGACAATGCCAAGTCGCAGAAAAGCAGCAGCGTAACGTGAATCGACCTTAGTCGCTTCCTGGTACGTCTCAATCGCCTTGTCGGATTTCTCGTGCTTATCGTAAGCGCGCCCCAGGTCCACTAGCGCAAAAGCCTTTTCTGTCGCAGGAACAATCGCGGCTAATGCTTTGTAATCTTCGACCGCACTCCCAAAGTCACGCTTGACGGTATTCATTACTGCCTGTAATCGCAGACCATCGATTTGAGGCAAAACCGATCGGTCCGGAACTAAATCCGTAGCACGTATGAGTTCGTCCTTCGCCTTATCCGAAGAATCCAGTTCAGTCCATGTTTCGGCAAGCCGCGCGTGGGCCAATGCAAAACGATCATCATCCTGCGTGGCCTGCTGTAATATTTTGCTGGCCCTGAAGAAGGCGCCTTCGCGCATCGCATCTACCCCGCGTGCATACAACTGCCGAGTTTGCTCAGAGGGCTCATGCAGGCTCGGGCGAGTTATTTTCCAGAGAGTGAATGACAGTATGGCCAATAAGACAACTCCGGCCGCCGCGTAGCCAACCGGCAATCGTGGGCGTCTGAAGATGTCGGAGAGAGTCGCCATGGTTCCCGTGGGATACGTATGCGGCGACACGGGAATCATGCGTGTGATGGCTTGATTGAAATCTTTAGCCTGCGCTCGAGCTGCCTCGAGGTCGCTGATCAACTCACCAGCGGTCTGATAGCGATGGTCCGGTTTTTTTGCGAGAGACTTCAATATTATGCGATCGAGTTCCTCGGGAACGTCGGTATTGACTTGCGAAGGACGAGTCGGCTCGTCGCGAATGACTTTTGTGCAAATTTCCATCGGGCTGACTCCGAAAAATGCCGGCTTTCCAGCCAGGCACTCGTAAAGCACGCCTCCCAACGAAAACAGATCACTACGCGCATCCACTTCGGTGCCCAACGCTTGTTCGGGCGAAAGATACATCGGCGTTCCGACAATCACGCCCTCGCGCGTTTGAGCACTTAGCAATGTCTGTCCTTCAGGATTGAGGGAATCTGAAAAGCCCGGGAGGATCTGTTTCGCTAAGCCAAAATCCAGAACCTTTACTTCCCCGCGGTGGTTGATGGCAACGTTTGAAGGCTTAATGTCGCGATGAACTATGCCGTGACTGTGAGCTTCGCCAAGAGCTTCCGCGACTTCGGTAACAATTTCCAGCGCCCGTGGAATGGTCAGCGTTCCTTTGAGCATTAGATCTGCCAGAGTTTCGCCGCGGATAAACTCCATAACGATGTATGGCTGGCCCTCCGGAGTTTCCCCGTAATCGTGGATGGTGGCTATGTGCGGGTGAGAAAGTGCCGATACTGCTCGTGCCTCTCGCAAGAACCTTGTACGAAACTGCTGGTTGCCGGTCCCACTCGCTTCAGTCAGTGTTTTGATTGCCACCTTGCGGCCGAGTACGGTGTCCTCCGCGAGGTAGACGATGCCCATCCCACCCTCACCAAGCAGTTCAATAATTCGGTAGTGTGAAA
>JBGTCM010000028.1:0-3525 GCA_041748795.1 Pyrinomonadaceae bacterium | reverse complement strand
CGTGCGAGTTTCAATAACCACTGAAGCTTCTCAGTTTGCTGTTCGTTCAACTCAACAAACTTGACGCCGAATCCCGTGCCTAACCTGAGGTGCCTTACCTCGCCTTCAAGATAAAGCCAATCGTCGTCCGGCATCAGGATTCGAAAGCCGACAATTTCACCGGCCCTCACCTCGCCCACTGAGTCCAAATAGCATCCACCTTCAGAAAGGTTTGTGACTCGCGCGCTGTGGGCTTCAGTCGAGCTGTCCCACATTGCGTCGAGACTGACATTAAGCCTCGGCTTTTCGCGACGTTCAGGCATGATGAGCCAATTCTACGCAGTCTTAAACTGCGTTATCTCGCCAGGCTTCCGCAGCATCTTGTTTACTTCACCCACATGTCGCTCTTCTTCCGCAATCATCTTACGAGCATACTCTTCCAGCAGAACCGAACGGCCCTGCACGAGATCGAGAAGTTTCTTGTACAGCGCCAAACCCGTTTTCTCAGCTTCGAGCGCCTCGAGCAAAATGTCGTTGATGCCGTGTTTGTGCGTCTCCAGCAACGCTCCGATCTTTAGCGATGGATGCTCACCGAAGTGCGTCACCAGCTCGCCGGCTTCGTTGGCATGGCCCAGGCTGGTGGTGGCTTCGGCGCGAAGCCAGCTCACAATAGGAATTCGGCTGTGTCCAAAAATCATCAAAGCGTAATGAGTGTATCTAACGACGCCGGCCAGTTCCGTCTCCAGGATCTCGTTCAATAACGCGACTGCTTTGGGTTTGTCGAGTTGATCTTCTGACATGGTTCCTCCAGGAATCGTAAAGCAAACTATTAGTTTGCGTAACGCAGGCTAAGGTAAACTTTTCACTGAATCATGAACTCAAATGAATCAACCGCGGAAAAGATCCGCGTCATCATCTATAGCCGCCCAGGCTGCCACCTTTGCGAAGAAGCCAAACAAGCTATTCAGGCTGCCGGGTGTGATGAAGAATATACGCTCGAAGAGATAAACATTGAAAGCGATCCGGAGCTGTTAAGGCTTTACCGCTACGACATTCCGGTCATTACAATTGATGGAGTCGAGGCTTTCCGGCACCGGTTAACTCCCGATGAATTTAAGCACAGGCTGAGGGCGTCCAGATAGCTATCCGCAGATTACGCAGATTTCATGAAACAGGGCCGGCCCGCGCCTTGAAGTATTCAAAATCGAAAACCTTAACTGCCTTATTTCAAATCTGCGTAATCTGCGTAATCTGCGGATAGTTCTTTTCCGTCAGATTCAACGTTCCCGCACACTCCTCAATTCCCTCAAACAAACGCTGGCGTTCTCTCTCATCCGTTGATTGTCGATAGCTCATGATCAAATCCTTAAGACTATTGAGATCTTTGTACAGTCCTGCGTTTTCGATCGGCGGCGTGAGATAGGAAATCAACTCGGCGTAGGAGCGCCGTTTGGCTATCGATCCTTCGGACGGATTATTCACACTGTAGATGTAAAGGTTCGGCAGCTCACCGATTAGCCTGTCCGGCCAGCATTCGCCTGACATGCCAACTTGCTTGCCCGGCATAAACTCCATCGCGCCGTGAGTGCCCACATGAATTGCCGCATCGACATCGAGCACACTTGAAAGATATGTATAGAACGCCATGAAGCCATGATGCGGCGAGCCACTGCGGGCCATCATCAATCTCATCGGGTCGCCTTCATAACCGAAGGTCGGTTGTACTCCAACAAAAACATTCCCGAGCTGAATGCCCTGGATCAGTAGTTCCCCTCCAAAGGAATTCACGCGACCGGGGGCTGGTCCCCATTCTGTTTCCACCTCGTCAGCATAAGGACACAGCCTCCGATACTCATCAACACTCATGCGATACGCAACATTTGCGGTTGAGGCGAACTCATCTGCGTTACCGCCGATGATTTGTTCTCGCAAGGCATCGGCAGATTCGGGAAGTTCGACGCTGTAACCTTCAGCTTTCAGTTTTAGCAGCGTGTCCCAGACACTCGGGAACACATCGAGATCGGCCGCCGTCCCGATATTTCCACGATTCGGTGGAAAACAGAACAGGATCAGCGCCAGCTTCAACTCGCTACGCGGCGCGGTACGTAGCCGGTTCCAGCGTTCTAAACGGCGAGCGAATCTTTCACAGCGATCGTCGAGCGCAACCGGCTCGAATCCGCTATCGGGAATCCCACCGTAAATGAATGGCTCGGTTGCGCCATCGATTTCGGGAATCGCTATCTGCATCCCGGCTTGCACCGGGTTCAGACCGGTTTGGGAAGCACGCCAGCCGCCAATTGTTTGCGTGTCCAGGCTGACAGCGGAGCGATAAGGGCGATTGAGTTGTTGTAGAAACTCGCCTGCAGCCTCGCTGTCGTTCATGGCTGGGCCACCAACAAAGCTGAAGCCCGTCAAAGATACTATTTGGCTAACACGCGAAATGGATTTGTCCTTGCCTTGTTCTTTGTACTTTGTTCTTTGCTCTTTGTTTTCGACTTTGGACTTTGGACTTTGGACTTTGGACTTTTCTGTCTGGACTTTGGCTTTGGTTTCCACGAAGAACTTCTGACACGCTTCTCGATTGTCCATCAAAGTGGAGAGAGCTGGGATGACACTCAAGCCTTCAGCCTCAATCGCGCGAATCAATGCGTCGTAGTGCCTGGTTGTCTTGCTAATCACCTGCGGTCGCATCAACAACAGACCAATCGTGTTATCCGGATCCAACACCTCGTGTCCCGACTTTGGACTTTGGACTTTGGACCTTGGACTCCTGTCTAAGTACCACTTCCGGTACTCACCAAATGACTCAAATAGTTGCGGTGCGTCGGGATGATAAATCGCAACCGACGGCATGTGCTCTGGGGGCGCCGTCTCGATCAATGCATTTTTGAGTCGCTCATCCGGCACGTATTCCTTGAGCGCGTAGAGCACCATTGAGCGAATGTTGGCCGGCGTGGGCTGCAGAAAGTAGCAGAAGATGTTCAGGTAGTTTTTTACGTCGCGCAGCGCACCGGCCGAGGGAACAAAACGAAGGAGGCCTGGCAGGCGATCGATCAACTTAAGGTACTGCGTGTGGCTACGTTTTTCTGATTTACCGTTTGACCGGCGCCCGCGTACTTGCCGGCCGACCCACGAACCCGCGGTTCCGAACAGGCGCATCGCCCGTCGTGATCCGTTCGCGCCGTCTTCGGTTTCCCCTGCCGACCGGTCAAACAGTTTCGTGGCATTCAAACGTCCCATGCGAGTGCGGCGCATCAGGTCAGGCATGCAGTTGATCACAATGACGGCCCGATGCGTTTCTTTGTAACGCTCGAGCGCGGCGATCAGTCGCGTTGCGTTTTCACCATCCATTACGTGAATGGCAAAGACGACTTCGGAACTCATCAAGTCGCGCTCAATGTCCGACCAGCGGTCGTCAGCGAGCGGCGCGCCGAAGTTGTAGGCGGCAATATTCAGATCGAGAGCGTGCTGGCGATTGATTTCTCGCTCCGCCTGTTTCAGCGGCGCCAGCAGACTTGATCCGACATATAGAACAGTTATTTTCAC
>JBGTCM010000027.1:0-14743 GCA_041748795.1 Pyrinomonadaceae bacterium | reverse complement strand
CCCCACGCGGCGAGCGCAACGTAGACGGCAATCACTATCCCGCGGTTCTTTAAGCTGAGTTCTATGAGACGGTGAATCATGCTATTGCCGAATGTTAATTGCCGTCTGCGCCGGTGTTTAACCCGCCCTGCCTAATGACCTTTTTGCAAGCGAGTCAATTCCGAATTAAGAATGCGAAATTGGAAGGGTCTTTCACTGCGCCGTTATTGGAAACGACGCCTGACCACGGCCCCCTGACCCTTCATACGTGATCTTCACTTGCCACTCGCCACCCATCTCAATGTTTGTCACACCTCGGTAGACTCCTGGCGTGTCAGTTGTCGTGAAAGTCGCGGCACTATTCATCGCCGACATCGTCCCCATCTGGGGCATGTGCAACGTTAAAGCTACGGCGCCGACATCAACAGGCTTACCAGAAGAATCTGCGAACGTAAGTGTGAACTCGGTGTTGCCCTTCTTGAGAACACCGTCACTCGTGGCCAGCGACACGGTCAGGTTGTTTCCAGCCGGCGCACTCTTAATCACTTTTCCTGCGTCCGTAGTTCTCGAACCACAGGCAGCGCTTACCATCAATAGTCCTGTAAGACTTAGGCCAATTGCGAATTTGATCATCCCATCCTCCAAAGAAACCTGGTTGAAAGAAAAAGGCGCGAGTGTGAGCGCCCTTGCTAACGACGTCTAACCCGAAATGTAAGACTATAAGACAAGACAGGCTGACGCCCGCGTCACCATCACGAAGGTGATTGTTGGAAGGTCTAAATGCGGAAGATGTTAATGAGGATATGCCTGCGAGTTGAGCCGCCAGGAGGTCCATGCGCTCTTGACGTCAAGACTGGAACTGCGCCAGCGCTAACTGGAGCAATTCTGGATAAGTCGAGAGGAATACTCAGGTCTGCGGATCCCTTGGCTGCTCCAGTCTCGCCCAGCGAAGCGGTGTTCCGACTCTTACTCGAATGAATGGCGCAGTGGGGGCACGAACCAATCGGCTGACCCAGAGCTAAAGCGTCGGTATTCGGCTGAGATGCATGCTCATCCTCCATCTCGCCGTGGCCCATATGGCCCATGTCTTCATGGGACATGCCTTCGTGCTCCCCTGTGGGGGCCGAAGTTTGAGTCTCACATGAAGCCATTCCCGATCGGAGATGAGGGCAGAGCGCGGCCACCAGGAAGTTGCCTCCCTGACTGAACAACAAAGCAGTCGTCACGACTGTGGTTGCTAAGAACCGCTTATGCATAATAACCCGCGGTCATTTCACATCACTTCATTAGGGACTTGAATATAGCAGATGTCCGTTAAACGCCCCAATCGTTCGTGGGCCCTTTCGACCAACCTCTTCAGATTCGTCCCGCGCCGTGAACGATCGTTCACAATATCTATCCCTCGGTGAACGTTTAAAATTTCACGCGCAAACTCGATTCCCAAGGTCCCCCAGCCACAAACAACCGCTCCGTGAGAACGAGCCCCGCTGTGCTAGGATATTTGTCCCGCTACGAAATCCGACGACAAAGCGTCTTCTCGTACGCCTGCTTCTCAATCGAACCACACTCGCCGTTTAGTCCAACAACACGTGCCGTTTAGTCCAACAACGCGGGGCCGTTTAGATCGGGCACTTGTGCCCGCCCCGGGCGGACAAGTCCGCGCTCCAAACGGTCCCCGTAACACAAATCCTAAACCGCAAACGACGGCGTTAGTTCAGGTACTCCAAGCTGCTCTTCACGCGGATTAACGCAATTGTCACACGTACCACATTCTGCACTTTGCATCGGTTCGCCGAAGTAAATCTTGTCGCCGCTTCTGCTACTCAGGTGACGGATCCGATGTATATTTCACGCGAAGGAAATAGTGTCAGATGACTCATGCGATTGAAGTTCATGAAGTGAGAAAGTCTTACCGAAGCAAGAGGGGTGATTCGGTTGAGGCTTTGGATGGTGTTTCGTTTCAAGTACCGCAGGGCCGCATTCACGGCTTGCTCGGTCCCAACGGAGCCGGAAAGTCCACCCTGGTAAAGATTCTCAGCACTATCACGCCGCCTTCGTCCGGCCACGCTTCGATTATGGGCTTTGACGTTGTCGGTCAGTCATTAGCAGCGCGGAAGCAACTTGCCGTGGTGCTCCAGCAGACGGCGACGGAAAACCTTTTGACGGTACGCGACAACCTTCTGGTTTATGCCTACCTCCATCAAGTGAAACCGGCTGTAGCACAACAAAGAATGAAGACCGTGGCCGAGGAGTTTGAACTTGGCGGGATGCTGCATGACACCGTGCAGGAGTTGAGCCTGGGAATGAAACGGCGAATCCAGGTTGCCAAGATTTTCATGCTGGACGCTCCGGTGATCATCCTCGACGAAGCCACTACCGGCATGGACCCATTAATGAAGCGTCGAGTTTTGGATCGTCTGCGTGGCGAAGCGCGTAACGGCAGGACCATTCTTTTGACAACTCAGGTGTTGAGCGAAGCGGAAGAACTGTGTGAAAGCATTATGATACTCGACCGCGGCCAGTCAATGGCGTCGGGAACCTTGCCTGAGCTTCGCAAGCTTTCCACCCATATGTTTCGTGTGAATCTAACGTTCGCTGAAACCAATGGTGACTTAGTCAGCAAGCTTGAAGCGCTCAAGCCTGAACAACTTGAGATTAACGGCAAGATCGTCGAGATGGTATTTCGCGGCGAAGAGTCGTCGCTTCTCGCAAACCTGGCAAACATCTCGAAAGACACGCCGATCCTTCAATTCGAAGTGCGCGGCCCAACGTTGGAAGAAATATTTATCGCTCTAATGAAGGAGGCGAGATGAGCGCGATCACAGCAGTCTTCTTTCGCGACTATCGTCAGCGCATGACGAACATTGGATTCGTGTTCTGGGACCTCTTTGTGCCACTGGCCTATCTAGTCCTGTTTGGAATTGGTTTCGAGCGCATGATGGGCTCCGGCATTGCACTGGAAGGCCAGGCGTTCAGCTACACGACGTTCCTTGTCCCCGGCGTTCTTGGCATGGTGACATTCTCTGTGGCGATGAACACATCCTGGGGATTTTTCATGGACAAGGACTCAGGAATTTTTTACGAGTTACTCACTTATCCAATAACGCGCGCTCAACTATTAATCGGTAAGATCAGCTTTAACGTTCTGCTGGCAGTATTAGGATCCGGGCTGGCCGTCGTGGTGGGCGGTTTAGGGTTGGGTGCTTCCGTGCGTTGGGACTTGCTACCCTTAACAGCTGCAATTGTCATTGTGGCAACTGCTTCGTGGTTTTTTCTGTTCAGTGTGTTTGCCATTCAGTTCGCGCGGATGGACGCATTCAACACAGTGCTAAGCGCCGCCTACATCCTGCTGATGTTTTTCAGCTCGATGTTTTATCCATTATCCAATTTGCCGATTTGGTTTCGCATTCCGGCTTACCTAAACCCAATGACGTGGCAGGTCGACCTCCTGCGTTTTAGTGTTCTGGGCGTCGGATCACCGGTTCCATTGTTGTTCGAAGGCGTGGCACTCTTGATCTTTGCTTTCGTTTGTTTGGTGATTGCGGTCCGTGCCTTGAACCGCGCTGCCTAAGAGGATGCTTAACCTGCACTAGCGCGCCCGTGAGTTCTCAATCAATCGGCCTAATGAGAGAAACAAGCTTGAGCACATTGAGAAAATTGCCTGTCGGCCTTAAGATCATCTGAAACGGTTAAACGGCTCCGGGATACGGAACCAAAACTCTTCCAAAGCAGCAATAAACTTTTGGAGATCGTCTAAGGAGAAAAGAATGGAACGTAAAACAGCATCCGATTATCCGCAGGAGTTGTTAGACCTGTTTCACGAATATCAGCACGGGGACATCGACCGTCGCACCTTCCTCGGTCGCGCCGGCAAGTTTGCTGTTGGCGGTCTGACGGTCGCGGCAATCTTCGAGAGCCTTAAACCAAACTACGCATGGGCGCAGCAGGTGCCGGCGGATGACAAGCGCATAAAGGTTGGCTACGAAGTCGTGCAATCCCCGGAGGGCAACGGCTCGATTAAAGGATATCTGGCCCGTCCGGCAAAAGGTAAAAAGCACCCCGTCGTCCTCGTCATCCATGAAAATCGCGGACTCAATCCTTACATTGAAGACGTCGCGCGCCGTCTCGCCACCAGCAACTTCATCGCCTTTGCGCCCGATGGGCTGACTTCGGTCGGCGGCTATCCGGGCAACGACGAAGCGGGCGCAGTCGCCTTTCGCAAGGTGGACGGAAAGAAGATGACCGAAGATTTCGTCGCGGCGGCGAAGTGGCTTAAGGCTCGTTCCGATTCCACGCGCAAACTGGGCGCGGTTGGATTCTGTTTTGGCGGCGGTATGGTTAATCAATTGGCCGTGCGGCTGGGTGCTGATCTAAATGCCGGAGTCGCGTTCTATGGCCGACAGGCTGGCGTAGATGATGTTCCCAAAATTTCAGCGCCGCTGTTGTTTAATTATGCCGGCAACGACCAACGCATTAACGACAACAGGACTGCATACGAGGCGGCGCTGACGGCCCAGGGGAAGGTCTATGCGTCATACATGTACGACGGCAAACAGCACGGCTTCCACAACGACACGACGCCGCGCTATGACGAAGGTGCCGCTAAACTGGCATGGACGCGCACCCTCGAATGGTTCAACAAGCACCTGCGATAACACGAAGGTTTGAAGAAGTCTAATTTCCAAGCTCTTGTGGATGCTAGCAGTTTGAAATTACAGACACCGCTCGAACAGTTGGAGGTTGGTAAGAAGCCCCGCTCTTCGTCGCGCCAGACGGCGCTCCAAGCCGTGAAACTGCTTCATGAAGCAGGTGATTAACGGATAGCGGGAGCATGCCCTCCTTCCCAACCTCTAACTGATCGTAAAGTTTTGCGGAGCTCTTCATGTTCCGTTTCGCAACTCAGGCGGAATGTTGTTGACCACTGCCGCGGAGCGGCGGCCAAACCCGACAAATCGGGATTGTACCCCCTCGTTTCGATCGACCATACATAACTCACACAAACCTGCAAACATTACGCAAATCTCTTCCATATGTGTGTTGCCGCACGGACGGGTGGTAGTTCCTGTGAGATATTCAGTCAAAGGCGCACCTTGGTAGGACAGACATTCCTGTCTGTCGGACGATCAGAAGAAGCCTGTTGGCTCGAAGCAGACTTTGCTTGCGTTCGACAGACAGGAATGTCTGTCCTACTTACACCAATGTTTATGAAGTATTTTTATGATTAAAGGAAATTCAACAAACCCGCTCATCCTGGTAGTGGAGGATGTCCACGAGACGCTCGACGGCATTGAAAAGTTGCTGAAGGGGGACGGGTATCGTGTGTCATTGGCCCGAGATGAAAAAGATGCGATTGAGAGTGCTCGACGACAGCCTCCCAGCCTGATTCTGGTCAGTCTGGGCGGGTTACCACGCGAAGTTGTTCTTACCGCGCGGCGTATACGCGCTCACGCGGGGGCGGGAGAGGGCGTGCCGGTAGTGGTCTTCTGCATTGAAGAGCTCCCGGAAGGCGACGAAGTTGAGATCGGAGAGAATGTACACATCACCCGTCCTGACAACTTCAATCAGTTGAGAAGTCTCCTCACTCGTCTGCTGGAACAAGTTCCAACAACCGCCTGAACCGATGTCAGAAACTTTTAAGACCGTAGGGTGCCCAATCGTCCCACAAACACCAGTTTGTCGTTCAATGCTAGGGCGGCCCGGGTTTTCAAATAGCCTTACACCAGACAGCGACAAATTGAAGCGTGTCGGACAACAGTCGTTCCAGGGTTGTCGGAGGCCCGAAGGGCCGGTAGTCAATAGCCACGCCCGTGAGGGCGTGGTTAACTGTGTAAACTCCTTGCCAGGCCCGAAGGGCCGACAGTCGATTTCCTTGATCTTCAACGTCAACGCCCAGCGCATTTCACTGCCGGTCCTCCGGACCTCAAAACTCTTTCTTATATTGTCCACGACCTAACGGTCGTGGCTATTTACTCTCGGTCCTTCGGACCTAAGTGGCGATAAACCTTACGAAGCCGTAATTAAGTTGCTCATGAATCCAACTGATGATGAACTTGGTCAGAGCTTCTTGAAGTGTGGCGGACCGGAACGAGAAACCCCTACAATTTGTCTCCCCTATGTGTGTTAGCGCACAGTTCGAAATCCACCGTTCCTCTAAATTCTAGTCTTCCGTACGTGATCGCCCCGGAGTTCCCCAATCCTACCCAAAGATAGGAGCGTTACGTTATGTCTTCCAATACACAGTGGGCTGACACGCACAACCGCTTTGCAGATCGCGAATCTTCCTCGGGCGCCACACGCGTAGTGCTAACTGTTCTGGACCACCTGGGTGCGCGGCCTGAACTCAAGGAGGTTCTCCAACTGAATGGTTATCAGGTTATCGACACGGACAACGGGCAGGATGCTGCGAAAAACGCTTTCCAGACGCATCCCGATCTTCTAGTGGTAGATATGGACGTGCCGCTACTTTATGAATTGGTGGCCGCGCGCCAGATCATCAAGCACGCCAGGGTGGGACCGATGCCGGTTGTAATCATTACCCATGAAGACATGGTCGATCCGGAGCCGATGATTGAGGTGGGCGCCAATCGCAATGAGTACGTCACGCGACTTTCGGACTATCAGGATCTACAACCTCTTCTCGACTATTTGTTGCCGGTGATGCCGTCAAGCCATTACGCCGCCGCCAGGGAAAGATCCATTTCCGAAACGGTGCGACAGTATTCGCTTGACACACCGGCAGCGAGCGCGCCAGAACATCATCCACATCGAGATACTGCCTCGAGGAGCCGGAATATGAAGCCGGGCGAACCGATCCATCGGGCATCCTCGGATGATTTTCTATGATCGCTTGCTCACCATCCGGACTTGTCTGCTCGTCTTTAATTAACGTCAAGGTAGATGTGTCCACAATTACCATCAGGTTACCTGTGGCCATCCTTCCTTTTTGACTGCCACCGAACCTGCCAGCGGCTTCCGGTTTCTTCCCGTTGAAACTCGCTTTCGTGCGCCGGTCCGAGGCGCAATCTCCGCCTTCCCGCTAAGTAGCGAATCCTTGAACAAACTATCGAAACCTGGGAGCAATTCAATGTGACGTTGTTGTTTAAATTCCATGACCCACGTTCCGACGGCCCTGGACCATCCTTGAGGACCTTCCGCAGAGTCGTCCGTTGGCCTGACGTCAGGAACGTTGCGTTCCTGTTCTTTGATAATTTTCACTGCTCGTTTTGCGCTCATTTGCCCCTTGTGATGCCCATGTTCGAAGGCGGATCATCGATCCTAAGTTGCTCTACAGCGATTTGAGGTACTCAACGAGGTCGCGCTTTTCTCGATCGCTCAATCCAGTTCCGAAAAAGCTGTTGTAGTGATTCACAACGTCAAGCAAGGTCGCAAAGCGACCATCGTGGTAAAAGCCGCCCGTCTGGTGCGTCCAGAGGCCCTTGAGTGGGGCTGTGCGGTAGCGTTCGTCCGGCGAGCGTTTCGCCTGGAAATCATCAATGCCTATCTCGGCAGGAGTGTGCATGTTCCACCCCGGCTCGGTGAACGTAGGCGGAACGTGACAGCGAGCGCAGTTCGCTTGCCCGCTAAACAAGGCTTTTCCTCGTGCCGCCGCATTGCGGTTGAAACTTCCACTTGGGGGTGCCGGCGCCGAGATACTGAGTTGATACGACTGTAACGCGGGAAGCTTTGCCGAAATCAGATCAGGCTCATTTCGCACATTCGCGAACCCCGCCCTTGCGGCAACCGGAAATTTGGCGGCGTCGTTCAGGCGGGGATCATAAAAGTTCCCCTTCCCGTGCATCTCGAGGTTTGCCACGAACGCGTTCCAGTAGCTTATGCTTCCCCAACCAGTCGATGTGGTTAGGTTGACCCCTGCGAGGCCAAACGCTGGCGGAATCAGGGACGCGGCTGATTTGCCGTCCGGCCGAAATCCTTTGCCATCAAGGAAGAGTTGCGCGTCGAATTTACCTGGCCCCCAGGCCGCCAGCACTTTCTTAACCGTTGCTTCATCAACCTCGAGAAGACCGGTCACCGCGCTCAAATCAGGGGCGAGCGAGATAATGGCTCCGACATTCAGATCGCGATTGGCCCAGCCATCAAGGCGACGACCAATACCGGATGCAAATGCGTTATCGACTGTGGAGTGGCAAAGGGCGCAGGTGATTCCGATCGTCTTTAAACTGCCATCCTGATTAAATTGCCCTTGGAGACCGAGGACGGAGTTAAGCTTAATCAGGGCCAACGTGATCCCTGGATCGTCGAGGTTGACTTGACCTCGCTTGATATTATCGACGAGGTCTGCGGGGAGGGCTTCTATGTCGATTTTTAAGCCCACAGCAAGTGCGGTCCGTGGGCTAACCCCAGGGCCCACGCCTCCAAATTTAGTGCCCGCGATCGCACGATGAATCTTGAGCGTGTCGCCCCAGAAAGCCTCATCGCCAAATGTGTCGAAGCGAAAGATGTGCTTTCCATCGTCCACCACGGCCTCGTCTTTTACCGCGCCCTGCCGTCCTGCATCTTCCCCGCCGGCTTCTCCACGGTCACTTTGGGCCCGACCCGGGCCAGCGAGAACCACTACCGCAATCGCCACAAGAGCCAGCAGCGCAATCGCTATCGCAAGCCGCGCCGCGCGGCCGCTCATGGCTTTCACAACGCTGACTGTTTCGAAATCATTTCTCGACGCAACTATTTCTTTGGACACACAAGCTCCTTCGCCAAGCGCGCAAGAATCATTTGACTCAAGGCACTCCTTGGATCGTCTATTTTTCAGAGGGGAAAATTTTCAGAGGGGAAAAACGCAGGAAGGTCGGATCCCCGGACTCCTTAGGCGGCCGCGGTTTGGGCCTGAAAAACGAACTCGTTAATTCTTCCCATCAGGCTTTCGATGTCAGGTTTACTTACGTAGCCATTAGCTCCCGCGGCTATCCCTTTCTGTTTGTCCGTTTCATAAGCGGCGCCTGAGAAAAAAAGGATCGGCGTGTGCGCGTCGAGGTTGCGCACGCGCCGACACAGCTCAAAGCCATCGAGATCGGGTAACTTTGAGTCAAGTAAATAAAGATCGAAGCGCTCCGCCTCAATCGATGAAAGAGCTTCGGCCGCAGTGCCAACTGCCTTGGCTTCAATAAATGCCATCCGCAATAACATTCCTAACATCTCACGACAGTCCTCGTGGTCATCTACACAAAGGACACGTGGCCGGGGGTTGGATGGCACCTGGGTTTCCTAACTTTTGAAAGGGACTACAATTCCGGAGTTTCACTGAATTTAAACCAATTAAGACAATTCGTCTGTGCGCAAACACACATATAAGAAAACATAATGTTTGTGTTTCCAGGTGAGCAGACATTCCCGTCTCCACGTTGCCAAATAGACCTGTTAAAGGGCAACAATAGACCTGTTAAAGGGCAACAAAGACCTGTTAAAGGGCAACAAACACTCACCAGCGTGAAACAGACAGGATTGTCGCCTACTTTGGGCTTTGTGTCATGGCGTACAGACCAGGAGCGTGTTTAGTTGTATGTTGAATGTAATCATTTTGCATGACTAAAGACGGTCGTAACGCTGAACAGAAGGAAATGCGATGTTACTTTTGGATCTGATGACACTCGGAATGTTCATAACAAACCGACAGACAAGTTCGGCACTGTCGTTTGCCTCGTGGATTGTGCTCGGTCTGATTACTGGCTTCATTGCCAGCATAATCCTTAACAAAACGGGTCACGGCCGAGGTCGTGATTGCCTGATGGGTGTTGTTGGGGCAGTCGTCGGTGGTTTTCTTTCCCATCTCATTGGACGGCCAACTGAAGTCGGCCCGGATTTCTATAGCCTCATTGTGGCAGTGGTTGGCGCTGTTGTGTTCATGTTCGTTTACCACGCTCTCTTTCGCCAGGGTCGTTTCCTTCAAATGAAGTGACGGTTCTCATCTGAACTTCCGAAAAGGAGTAAGAATTTATGACTGAAGATACAAAACAAAAGGTTGATACCGGCTCGGTGCAATTCAAGAAAGGCGTTGAGGCCGGACTGAATTCCGCAAAGGATACGAAGAACTGGAAAGCCGGTAATGAGCTAGGCCAGGAGCTTAAAGATGAAGTTGAAGACGCAAAGCCGGCGGTTGCAAAAGCTCCCGAGAAATCCTCTATACCGCTCTTCGTGACTCTTAGTCCGCAAGGCAATCAGGGAAACGCCCAGGATGAAAAGGATGAAACAGAAGAATAGGCCGGGAGTATGAAGTACCACCTCTTCGTAGCGTGCGGTTGTCTTGATTGTTAATTGGCTGCATCGTCCGAAATAAATTGGCAATTTGACGCCGAGGCTGCGAAGCAGCCGGCAGAGTATTAGCCCCACGCGCAGCGAATCGGCAATGGGCGATGGGAACCACCCGCTATCCCGACGTGTCGGGATACTGACTTCATAGACCGGCAGGATCCATGATGTTGACTCAAAGCTGGTCAGCCACTCTGTCTTACCTACCTTGGCGCGCTCGCGAACTACGAGTTCACTCGACGTTGCGGGCAAAACGCCCGCGGTCCCAGCACAGGCATGCTCTTATCCGAGCAATCGATCAAATTCGTTTTTTACCACGCGGTAACATTCGCAGACAGTATCTTCCAACTTCTCGCGGTTCAGGATCGTAATACGACCTCGAACGTAACTAATCGCTCCCGAATCCTGCAGTCGTCCGGCCGCCACAGTTACACCCTCTCGCCTTACGCCTAACATATCCGCAATCAGTTCCTGCGTCATGACCAATTCATCCGACAGAATACGATCGTGGCTCAGCAGCAGCCAACGACAAAGTTGCTGCTCTACGGAATGAAGACGGTTACAAACGGCCGTTTGTGATATTTGAGTGATTAATGCCTGCGTGTAGCGCAGCAGCAACTGTTGGAATTTGCCACCCAGCGCGAATTCATCTTGCAGGAGCTTTGCCTTCATACGGATGGCGCTTCCCGCGCTCTGTACTACGGCCCGGTTGGGCATGGTGCCGCCGCCCATAAAAAGCGCTATACCAACCACACCATCGTTACCGGTTAATCCCATCTCAGCGCTGGTGCCGTTTTCCATGGTGTAGAGCAAAGACACTATTGAATCCGTTGGGAAAAAAACATAATCCAACTTTCCGCCGAATTCATACACAACCTGGCCGAGAGAAAACGACACTTGCTGGAGCTGGGGAGCCAGGCGCTGATACTCCTCAGGTGGAAGTGCGGCGAGAAGCCGGTTTTCGGTGGGCTGACTTTTTCTAGGATTTAAACGCATACGTCCTGTTAAGCTTTCACGACTCTAATTAGGGCGAGCAGGAAAAACCCCAGGGGCGTGTGAGACCGATAATCACATCAAGTGCCTTGAATACTTCACGCAAAGCATAACATGTCATCGACCTACTTGGAAATTCCGCATGAACTATGTACTACTTGTGTACTATATGCTTCCTTTGACATATATCATTCGTAAGCGTAAGGTTAAATCGAACCGAGACCAGCTAACTCCATTCTCAGCTCTTCTGGACCCGCCAGATCGTCTGAAACCTACAGCTCAACTACCAAAAGTTCCGGGGTGCTTACGCGCCGTTCGTTTTGTAATTATCGGGCCGTTTCCGAAACATCAGTAGAAGCGTATCCCACTTCCCTACTCAATCAACTCCAGGCTTTTGGTAGACAACTAAGAAGGAGACCGAAAGAAGTTATGACGACGAATATTCAACCACTGCACGACCGAGTGATCGTAAAACGCATTGACGAAGGCGAGCAGGTGCGTGGCGGCATCATCATTCCCGACTCAGCAAAAGAGAAACCGCAGGAAGGCGAAGTAATTGCGGCCGGTCTTGGCAAGTACAAGGAAGACGGGACTCGCCAGTCACTCGACGTTAAAACAGGCGACCGCGTGTTGTTTGGCAAGTACAGCAGCTCGGAGATCAAGATCGATGGTGAAGAATTGTTAATTATGCGCGAGGACGAGATTCTTGGAATCATCCAGCGCGCAGGTGCGGCTGCCGGCGGCAAGAAGAGCAAGTAGGTTTTCACGTAACGCAAACTGTTAGTTTGCGGACGTTTGAATTACACGAAGCGTCGCCTCCAGCCCACGATTCGCAAACTAACAGTTTGCGTTACAAAAGACTGCGAACTAATAGTTTGCGTTCAACATTAGGAGAAAAGAAAAAGATTATGGCAAAGCAAATAACTCAAGGTGAAGAGTCTCGTGCGGCGATTTTGCGCGGAGTTAACCAACTCGCTGACGCAGTGAAAATCACGCTGGGACCAAAAGGACGAAACGTCGTTCTCGACAAGAAATACGGCAGCCCGACGATAACGAAAGACGGTGTTACCGTCGCGAAAGAGATCGACCTTAAAGATCCAACGGAAAACATGGGTGCGCAGATGGTGCGTGAAGTAGCGTCAAGGACCAGTGACGTAGCCGGCGACGGCACAACTACTGCCACCGTGCTGGCCCAGGCCATTTTCCGCGAGGGCGTGAAAACCGTGGCCGCCGGCGCCAACCCTATGGCGTTGAAGCGCGGCATCGATAAAGCAGTCGAGCGTGCAACTAAAGAAATAAAGAAAATGTCGAAGCCGGTCACCGGAGAAATGATTGCTCAGGTCGGCACGATCTCGGCGAATGGCGACAACACGATCGGCGAGTTGATTGCCGAAGCGATGGGCAAGGTCGGAAAAGATGGAGTCATCACTGTTGAAGACTCAAAGACCATGGATACGGCCCTGGAAGTTGTCGAAGGAATGCAGTTTGATCGAGGTTACCTTTCGCCCTACTTCGTTACCGACGCGGAAACGATGAAGGTCGTGCTCGACAATCCAGTGATTCTCCTCAGCGAGAAAAAGATTTCCTCGATGAGAGACATGCTGCCGATTCTTGAGCAAGTGGCGAAGCTTGGTAAGCCAATCTTGATTATCGCGGAAGATGTTGAAGGCGAGGCTTTGGCGACACTCGTAGTAAACAAACTGCGCGGCACTATCAACGTGGCAGCGGTGAAAGCGCCGGGTTTCGGTGACCGTCGCAAGGCGATGTTGGAAGATATCGCAGTCCTTACGGGCGGCAAAGTTATTAGCGAAGACCTCGGCATCAAACTCGAAAACGTCAAGGTTGAAGATCTGGGCAGCGCCAGGCGTGTGACTATCGACAAAGAGAACACCACTATCATCGATGGCCGCGGGGATACGAAGGATCTGCAAGGTCGAGTGAAGACTTTGAAGTCTCAAATCGAAGATACGTCTTCAGACTATGACCGCGAAAAACTACAGGAGCGACTGGCCAAGTTGGTTGGGGGCGTTGCGATAATTCGCGTCGGCGCAGCCACGGAAACAGAGCTCAAGGAAAAGAAAGCGCGCGTTGAAGACGCGATGCACGCCACCCGCGCAGCCGTAGAAGAAGGCATAGTCCCGGGCGGCGGTGTAGTTCTGATTCGAGCCGCGAAGGCCCTGGACAAGTTCAAACTGTTTGAGACGGACGAAGACGGCGACGTGATCGGGGATGAGGACGAGCAGATTGGCGTCAACATCGTCAAGCGCGCTTTGGAAGAGCCACTCCGTCAGATCGTTGCGAACGCCGGCAAAGAAGGCGCGGTGATTGTGGAGAAGGTACGCCAGGAAAAGAATCCGAACATCGGATACAACGCGGCCACCGAGACCTTTGAAGATCTTGTGGCTGCCGGTGTTATCGATCCAGCCAAAGTCACGCGTTGTGCATTACAAAACGCCGCGTCGATTGCAGGCTTGATGCTCACGACCGAGGCTCTCATATCTGAGATTCAGAGCGACAACAAGAATGGCGGAATGTCGGACGGCATGGGGATGTGATGTTCCGGGGCAGTAGCCCGACCGTCAGGGAGGGCGCGTGTGTCACCCTGGGATACGCCCTCCCTAACGGTCGGGCTACTGCCACGTAACGAAAGCTTGTTGAAATATTCGGTGGCAAGGGGTGTAATGCATCTGCTAAATCTTAAAGTCAGAGATAGATCCAAAATGCCATCCGGGCGCAGTTGGAAGAGAATGGGTGGGCTGCTGAAGAGTCCACCCATTCAAGTCTTCAAATTACTAGAAAGCAAACCGATGCCAAATACAATGGACCAGAGGGCGGCTCTCTCCAGCCGTGCAGCCAAGCTCCGTTGGCTCGAATCGCATCGGGTGTTGTGGGAAGGTTTCCTGCCGGACGATCGCCAAAACTGGCGCAACATCATAAAACTGATGAAGGCCGACGGCCTGGTTGCTCAAACTACTTATCCGTTCGACGTGAATCTTCCCAGCTTGATTGCCGACGCTCATAGTCTGTAACTCATTCCAGCCCGCGGTAGCGGGCGACAGCATAGAGCCTGGGTGGAGCGCAGCGAAACCCCAGGTTGACTGCCTGAAAAGATCTCATCAGCCCGCGGTAGCGGGCGACAGTCCTGGCGAATTCAGGGCTGTCGCCCGCTCCGCGGGCTGTTATCTTTCTGCCCGCTTGTTTCCTGAGGTTCCGCTGCGCTCCACCCCAGGCTTTATGCTGCCGCACGGCTTCGCGGGCTCGTCTAGTCGCCCCTCGAGAGATCGGATGGTAACGATTCCTGAACGTGAGGATCGCCGCCGCCACGTTCCCTTGAACGCCGCGAACGGAAGAAGGAGGTGCGGTCCAAAACGTTTTCCTGAAACTGTTCCAGATCGAGGTAAATCACCGGCGTGATTTAAAGCGTGATGAACTGGTCCTTTTAGTGCTGTTTCGTGTGATTCGTGGATCGTGTCCTGCCGAACCGAACGTGAACTATCCACGAATCACACGA
>JBGTCM010000026.1:0-8957 GCA_041748795.1 Pyrinomonadaceae bacterium | reverse complement strand
GCATGGTGAAATTTATCGGCGAAATTGTGAATCCACTGACAAGAGCCCGCATCTTTGTTGGGCTATTTTTGTTGGCATTGGTTCTGGCGACGGCATGTAAAAGCGACTATCCAGCAGGTCAAAGCCAGGGTCGCGCCGGAGACGCGAAGACAGCACGACAGGTCAAGACTGCGCGGGTTGAAGAGACGCCCTTTGGTGAAGCGGTCACGGTTAACGGGACTCTGGCTGCTTATGATCAAACGGTAGCAGGGGTGAAGGTGCCGGGTCGTTTGCGGACGATAACAGTCGACCTTGGCAGTTTCGTACGTCGTGGGCAAGTGATCGCACAGGTTGAGCCGCAGGATTACAACCTTCGCGTGCAACAGGCGGAGGCCTCGTTGGCCCAGGCGCGCGCTCGCGTGGGCCTGTCACCGGACGGCAAAGATGATCGCGTCGCTGCTGAGCAAACCGGCACGGTGCGCCAGGCCCGCGCAGTGCTCGACGAAGCTCGCGTAGCTCGTGACCGAGGGGCGCGGCTTGTGGAGCAGGGAATTATCGCGCGTTCAGAATTTGATTCACTCGACGCGACTTACAAGGTGATGCTGAGTCGTTACCAGGACGCCATTGAAGAGATTCGTAACCGGCAGGGACTCCTGGCTCAACGACGCTCAGAGTTGGCTTTGGCGAAACAGCAACTGGCAGACACTTCGGTTCATGCCCCGATTGACGGGATCGTTCAGGAGAAGCTTGCAAGCGTGGGCGAGTATCTTGCGGCGGGAGCGCCGGTTGTGAACATCGTGAAGATGGATCCACTGCGGTTGCGAGCTGAAGTGCCGGAACGAGAAGCGGTCAACGTGCGGTCGGGGCAGAATGTCAGGGTCACTGTCGAAGGCGATGCGAATGCGTACCTTGGGCAGATCATGCGTCTAAGCCCGGTGATCGCGCAGCAGACTCGAATGCTCCTCGTCGAAGCCGACGTCCGAAATAATGGACGTTTGCGACCTGGAGCGTTTGCGCGTGCTGAAATTGTGACGGACGATGCCAAGATGGCGGTTACGGTTCCGACCAACGCGATTGTGACTTTTGCGGGCATAGAAAAAGTTATCCTTGTGCAAAATGGCAAAGCTGTAGAAAAACCTGTTACTACCGGTCGCCGTAGCGGTGAATGGACGGAAATCGTCGCCGGCGTGAATGTAGGTGATCAGGTCGTGGTGGATCCGGGCAACCTGCAGTCGGGTCAGGCAGTCGAAGTTGTGCAGTAGAAGAAGTGATGAGTGATGAGCTTTACGTTTCGTTTAGAGCGCGGACTTGTCCGCCCGGCTGTGGCACACGTGCCCTTCCTAAACGGGAGGCAAAACACAGCGCTTAGTAACCAGACTTTATTTTAAGGGATGCAGAAGCTCGCAGAGATATGTATTCGACGGCCCGTCTTCGCGACGATGATCGTGCTTTCGCTCGTCGTGGTTGGAGCGGCCAGCTTTTTCCGGCTTGGGGTCGATAGGTTTCCATCCGTCGATCTGCCTACAGTTAGTGTACGCACGAGTCTCCCGGGTGCTGCGCCGGAAGAGATGGAGTCGCTGGTCACCCAACAGATCGAAGAAGTCGTCAACACTGTCGACGGCATCGACGAACTTCGGTCCATATCCGGGCAGGGAACGTCATTTGTTATCGCGACTTTTAAACTGGATCGAGACCTCGATACTGCGGCCCAGGACGTACGCGATCGCGTAGCAACCGTTGTCCGGCAGTTGCCTGAGGATGCTACCCCGCCCGTCGTGCAGAAGTTCGACAACGACAGTGCCCCCGTCATTACGATCTCCCTTTCCGCGGATCGTTCGCTTAGAGAACTTACTGAACTGGCTGACAAGGTAGTCCGCGTCCAGCTTGAGCGCACCGGCGGCGTCGGCGAGGTAAGGGTTAGCGGTGGTTTGGATCGCGCCATTAACGTCTGGATTGACGCCGAGCGCCTGGCTGCCTATCAGCTACCCATTACCGCAATTAGCCAGGCCGTAGCGCGACAAAACACTGATGTTCCGGGTGGTAACGTAAACACCGGTAACGAAGAACTCATATTGCGCACCCTCGGCCGTTTTCCGGATTCACGCTCCTTTGAAGATCTCGTAATTGCCAACATCAATGGCTCTCCAATTCGTCTGCGCGACGTAGGTAGAGTTGAAGATGGCACCAAGGAACAGCGCTCACTTTCCAGGCTCAACGGGGTTCCTAACGTATCGCTCGAAATCCGGCGACAATCCGGAGCCAATACTATCGCGGTGATCGAAGGTATCAAGCGGGAACTACCTCGGGTCGCGGCCCAGTTGCCGAACGACGTTAAACTCGAGGTAATTCGCGACCAGTCACGCTACATCGAATCCGCATTACATGAGATCGAAATACACCTGATACTCGGCAGTATCCTGGCATGTTTGGTGGTTTTCGCCTTCATGCGTTCGTGGCGCTCGACGCTGATCGCGGCAGTGGCTATTCCTTGTTCGGTGATTTCAACCTTCGGGATGATGCGGGCACTCGACTTCACGCTGAATAGCGTGACGATGCTGGCCCTGGTTTTGATGGTGGGCGTGGTGATCGATGATGCCATCGTCGTGCTCGAAAATATCTTCCGCTTCATCGAAGAAAAGAAGATGAGCCCGAGGGAGGCCGCGAAGGAGGGAACTAGAGACATCGGTCTGGCTGTGATGGCGACGACATTTTCCCTGGTGGTTATCTTTCTGCCCGTCTCCTTCATGTCATCGATTTCCGGACGCTTTCTTTATCAATTCGGTATCACCGCGGCGGTCGCGATTCTGGTGAGTCTATTGGTCTGCTTTACGCTGACGCCGATGATGAGTTCGCGGCTGATTCGCGTGGACGACGCGGGCGGGCACGGGGCGCCGTCTTCACGGCGTGGATTTTATCGCTTCATCGATGCCGGTTATTCGCGCTTGCTTGGCTTTGCGATGCGACATCGGTTGGCAGTTGCGGTCCTGGCAGCGGCCGTGATCTTGTCCTCTATTCCGCTCTATCGGACCGTGAAGCAGGAGTTCATTCCCAGCAACGTCGATGAGGCCGAGTTCGAGGTAAACATCACCGGTCCTGAGGGAACGAACCTCGCTGTGATGAATGAGGGCATACAGGCAATAGAAAAAGAGATCTTGGCGACGCCAGGAGTCCGGCTCGTACTGTCTTCTGTGGGTGGCGGCTTTGTTGGCGGCGTAAATCAGGGAGGCGCATATGTGCGCATAGCCCCGCACGAAGAGAGGACCTTGTCTCTCGGACGAATCTGGACAGAGACGAGGAAGGGAAACCCGCTCAATGCCTTTAGGGGCAACTATACACAGCAGGACGTAATGCAGGAGGTGCGCCGTCGTTTGCAGAAGTTTTCGCCACTGAGGGCGGGCATAAGCAACGCTAGATCATTCAATTTCGGCGGCGGCGGCCGCTCCGACATCGATTTCGTTTTTCGCGGTCCGGAGATTCAGGCGCTCTCTGACTATGCCGATGAACTGGTCAAACGATCGCAAAGCCTCGGTGGCATCGTGGACACGGATACGACGTTGAAGCTCAACAAGCCGGAGTTGCAGGTAGAAATTGACCGGGCCCGTGCGGCGGACCTGGGGGTCGATACTTCCGATATAGCCACGAGTCTGCGCCTGATGGTCGGCGGCGATCAGGAAGCTTCGCGCTTTAGGGACCCGTCGGTAAACGAGGATTATGATGTTCAGTTACGCTTAATCGAAGGAGACCGAAGTGACGTCGGGTCAATTAGCCGACTCTACGTGCCGTCTTCTCGAGGCGGCCTCGTGCGGCTTGATAATCTGGTGACGATCAAACGCGACACGAGCCCTTCACGAATTGATCGACTCGACCGAGAACGGCAAGTATCGGTGCGTGCTTCGGTCGCGCCCGGTTATGCGCTCGCCGATCGGATCGAAGCAATGCGCGGCGCGGCAGCCGAAATGAATCTCCCGGCTGCTTATACTACGACCGTGTCCGGCAAGGCCCGGGAACTGGAGCGAACTTTCACCGAATTTATCTGGGCGTTCATTCTTTCTATCATTTTCATGTACATGATCCTGGCCTCTCAGTTTGAGAGCACTGTTCATCCGCTCACGATCCTTTTGAGTTTGCCTCTCTCCGTGCCCTTTGCCCTGCTGGCGTTATGGCTAACCGGTGACACGCTCAACCTGTATTCAGCTCTGGGCATACTCGTACTCTTTGGAGTGGTGAAGAAGAACTCAATTCTGCAGATCGATCACATGAACAGCTTGCGGGCCAAAGGTATGGAACGACACGAAGCGATCATGCAAGGTAACCGCGACCGTCTGCGTCCTATTCTGATGACTACTCTGGCTCTGGTCGGCGCCATGTTGCCGCTAGCCCTCGGCACCGGACCGGGTGCAGAAGAACGGCGGTCGATAGCTATCGTCGTCATTGGTGGCCAAACGCTGTCGCTCTTGCTCACCCTCATTGCCACGCCCGTCGTCTATTCCTTACTCGATGATGTACGTCACACAGCACGTTGGCGGAGTTTGGCGACGTCTATGTCAGCGTTGAATGGGCGATTGCCACGCTTTCGTCGCCGTCCCGCTGAGGCTCTCGACGAGGTACAACCGGAGCCGCACACGACGCGTAAGAGTGAGCGAGAACATGCTCGCGCGGGCGCGAGCGGCGACTAGACTCTATGCTGACCCGACGCGTCGGGGGGAGCGCCCGATGCCTGAAGAGCCGTAGCCAACTCTCAGGTAAGAAGGATGGCTTGCCCCGCTCTCTGTTGATTACCTTGATTTTCAAGCTCACTCTGAATTTTCAACTGCTTTTCCCCTCCCGTATAGAGCGGGCACTTGTGCCCCACCGGGCGGACAAATCCGCTCTCTAAACGGAGCAGTTGTAAGGTCCACGATCAATTTCATCATTTAACTTGCGCGACGAAGAGCGGGGGTCAAGCCCACATTCCCGACCTGAGAGGTTACGAGCGTTCCCTGGCATGGCGCGCTAGGTTTGGCTGTGTAACATACAGGTTGCCCTCGACGTTCCGAAACGGTAGTGTCCTAATCTAAAGCCTCGCTGCGCAGTCTATGGCACGCAATTTAACTCAGTTATAGATACACCCGCTTAAGTTAAAGTAGAACCTAATTGACAGACTCATTCGCCAAGCGCAATACTCCGAGCTGAGGTTTCCGAAAATGGACAACACACTGAATGATCTCGCGAACAATTTATATGAAAAACGCTGGAGGAGCGATTCACCCGGCAGCTTGTTGCTGTACATGATCTTCGAAAGGGCAAAGGCGAGAGCAAGGCCAGAAACCAGACCGTGGTGTGAACTGTTTGCCGGAGCCTCGTTTGTCTACGGAGCGGCCAGTGTCGGGCAAACCGTAACTGGCAAGCGGAGACGCAAGCGTAGAGCATAAAACCTGAAGCGCCGCTATCGCTCAAAGTAAGGGCGTTACCGTTCATGAGGCGGTGACGCCCTTTTGCTTTGGCCCTATAATCTCATCACTCAATTTCGGCTCGCCTTGACTCTTAGTTTGTCCGGCCAGATAGACCTAGAGGAAAAGACGCGACTTTCCTGAACGCATCCGGCGAGCCGATTACTCATTCAGGATTGGCTAACAGGAAAGCCGCCCATGTCCGACCAACCGGAAGACTCCGCGTCCGAACCTAACCTTGATCTTGACGATCTATTTGATTCCCTACCGCCAGAGGAGCAAGCATTCTGGGATGACCTAAAGGCGGGCTATACCAATCCAGAGATTTACGACGATTCAACTCAGCCGCAGATATTTGTCCTACCGATTCGTAGCTTGTTCTTTGCCGATAAGCCAATGTTGATTTACTCAGAAATAAATGGCGATGTGTTTCCCGCTCACTTCATAGAGCTGTTAAAACACTTAATGACACAAAACCCTAATCTCGACAAAGTATTAACCGAGTATGGGGAAACCCTAGATGAACATATCGCTGGTTTCATGGACGATCCCAATCGCCCAGAGTTTCAAAGCGAGACTTGGAAATTTTTCTTGCGCCACTTTCCCAAGTTTTTGATAAGCGCATTTAATATTGCCGTGATCAGTGCAGTAATGCGCGCGACTCTCGTGATGTGGAGGCGAGAACCGGACTCTCAACTAAACGAGATGGAGAAACTCGCGAAAGACTCTCTAGAAGTACAGATGGTGGCGCTTGAGAAAATGGTGAAGCAACTTGTGGGCACTCGCTCTACGACAGGTCGGCCAAAGACGATTTATGGTGAAGGTGAATTGCCGGAGATAGTTCGGAGCGTTGCTCGAACCGCGTATGACCTGATGGGGGCCGCACGCGGCAAAGATGCTGCACCAGGATTAAAGGCAGTCGCGTTAAAGCTACGCACGAACGAAGGCGCATTAAGCCGACGATTGCGACTCGCAGGACACCCGTGGACAGGCATTAAAAAATGGCTGGAAAATATTTCGCCTGACTCGACGTAAACTGAATCGAATTTTTATCGACCGCAATCCATACGACCAAAATCAAGTTCTATTCTTGTCTCAGACAAAAACCCTTTCTGATTTTGGACTGAGACGAAAATCGAGACCTAATTCCTGTCCGATCAAGTCTATTTACAGCAATAGTTAAAGCGGATAAGGTCAGAAGCGGCATGAAAAATCTAGCTTCTTATGTCCAACGCTGTGCCTTGCCGATGTGAGAGGCGAAAACCAAAAGGCCCGCGATTCCTGAATCTGGCAGACTCAGGGCGCGGGCCTTGGCAAGGTCTTAATTTCAAAGTACGGAAGGTGTCGCCGTGGTCGGCCCACGTAAGGACTTTACACCCTAATAAGCGGACGCTGCTGATACCAGCGTTAGGTTCGACTCCTACATCTTCCGAACCCACAATAACCTATCACTGGGTTATATGTTTGTTCAAGGTCTGACGAACCCAGGTTGATAAATCTACACCTTCTGATTTGGCCGCTTTTTGATACGCGGCCTTTTCAGAAGGTTGTACGCGAGACTGCAATACAATCCCCTTGGCTTCGCCTCTTGGCAACGGCGGTCTACCTACCTTTGGCTTTTTCTCTTTCATTCTTGATCTCCGCTGCTACTGCAACCTTGACCGCTGTCTCCGGTGATTCAACGGGCGGCAATTCCAGCACGGCTACATACCGCCTTGCTTGATCATTCTTTTCTGTAGCGTGGCTCCATGCGTAAGCGCGTCTGGCTTTCGGATGCCCGCGAATCGTAAAGACCTCAACGTCACCATTCCAGATAGTTTCACCGTTGAATGTTTCCGTTACAGGCACGGTTTCGACGTATTCAGATTCGCAACCGTGCATGTTGCGGATTGCGGCTTTTAACTCTGCGATATAGTCCATTCGTTTAGCCAGTACCCGATCAGCTTCGCTCATGATGCCGCCTCGAACAGATCGGCATAAGACCAAAACTTGCGCTCGACACCCGCCGCCATTGCTGGCGTCATTTTCAAAGTGCGATGCGTCTTAACAAAATTGTGGCTCGCGAAGTTGAGGGCAACAGCCGCCTCAAAGTTTTCAAACTTCTTGGAGAACGCCAGCGTTAAGCGATTCAGCCGTTTGACGTGCAAGCGAGTCGAAGCATTCAGACGTTCGACATAGCTAGTTGAGACTGCTTTCGGATCGGGCGTTCCCATGATCCAAATCTTCTCGCTCGACTTGATTCGCGGTTGGCTGTACTTACGTTCTGGATTGTACGTACCATCCTCCGATGAGTAGGACTTTACAATCTGCGCGTAATCAACCTCACGACCAAAAGCCAGTTCAATCGCTTCAGGATAGGCATTCATAGCATCCGTGGAAAGCTGGACGCGATTGTTAAGGCGCGATGCCAAGTCACTGATAAAGGCGGCTGTGTTTTCGATGTTGCGATTGCTGGAAACGTGATAGGACGGGACTAGCTTTGTCTCCGCATCAATCGCGCAGAATGTCCAAACATCGCCAAATGTCGGATCGTCGCCCTCTTTGACGTGGCGCATTTTCTTACCGATGAAGCCCCAAATCTCGTCAAGCTCCAGACGCTTGCAATCCAGACCGCGCATTTTCTTATCCAGCAATCGGGCGCAACCTTGACCGATACGAACGCCGAAGCGCATGATCGTGTCCCGGTGAATACCCGTCATTCTCTCAATAGACCGGATACTCGAACCTTCAGCTAGGGCCGCTGTAATTGCAATCTGTTTGTCTTTGCTCAAGAAGTAATTTGACATATGTTTCCGTCTCCAGTAGGAATACTGTACTACGGAAACTGATTACTGTCGACAACCTATTTCGTGTACTACGGGAATGTTATGGACGTAAAAGAAGAAATAACCAAGCTGACAGTAGGACAAGTAACAGTATTGATACTTGGCCTGATAGGAAGCCTATTCTTAATAGTGTTGCAGGGGACTCTTTTCTTACTATGGAAGCGAATAGAGCCGGAAATATCCAAGCACACGTTAGAAGCAACCCTAGCTCTGGCAGCAATAGTAATAACCATCCTATTAGTGACCGTGGTAACACTTCTGTTTCTCCTCTTCCGTTTGCGGCGGCCCATGCTCAAGCGGTTTGGGGTTCTTTGGGATGCCGCTCTTAACCCCCACTGTCCCGCCGACCAGACTCTTATGAGGCCTCGTGTACACGCTTCCAACCGAGACTGGGACATCCTCATGTGTTCTAAGTGTGATCATACCTACCCGCTGAGGGCCGATGACGGTACGTCTTTGATGTTGCTTACCGCCCAAAGTCGTATCCGAGAGAGCGGCGGCAACTCATTTTTCTTCCCAAGGCGAAAGTTGAAAGAAACGAATAAGCATTGATTCGACGCTAATTTCAGATTAGGACACTACCTTCCGAAACCCCCTTGTTGTGTCTAAGTAACCTGCTGACATATACTCAAAGACGTCGAAGTTGATCACACGCCCCGATCGACTTCATCAAATAGCGGCCTTCTAGCCGCAGCCCCAGTTCAACCTCAATAGCAAGTCTTCT
>JBGTCM010000025.1:0-4213 GCA_041748795.1 Pyrinomonadaceae bacterium | reverse complement strand
CTTAGGCCGGAGAGCGCCAAACTGAAAGTGTGGCAGACAATAAAATCAAAATCTGGAGAACTCACATTAATGTCCACGCAGAAAGCTGTAACACCTGAAAACTGTATGAAGTTGGGTCTTGGCTTTATGGCTTCCAAGACGCTCTTGAGCGCTATCGAGCTCGGTGTATTTACGACGCTTGCAGATGGCCCAAAGACTGCTGAACAACTAACCGCTGATCTCAGCCTGCATCCCAGAAGTGCACTCGACTTCTTTGACACTCTGGTGTCGCTGGGGATGCTCGAACGCGAAGACGGCGCCTACCGCAATACCCCCGAGACAGATCATTATCTCGTACGCGGAAAATTGAGCTACATCGGCGGCTTGCTGGAGATGGCCAATGAACGACTTTATAAGTTCTGGGGCTCACTCACTGAAGGGCTACGTACAGGCCAACCCCAAAACGAAGTGAGGACGGGAGGCGCCGGCCTTTTCGAGAACCTCTACAACGACCCTGAGCGTTTGCGGCTTTTCCTTGGAGCCATGACCGGTCTAAGCATGGGCGCCTCGCGAGGCATCGCAGAAAACTTTCCCTGGAAAGACTATCAGACAGTGGTAGACGTTGGCGGTGCCCAGGGTGGTCTGTTGGTCCAGGTCTGCCTGGCCCATCAACATTTGCGGGGTAGTAATTTCGATTTACCGGTTGTGGGACCAATCTTCGACGAATACGTCGGGACAAATGGTTTAAGCGACCGGCTCGGCTTTTTGCCGGGTAACTTCTTCGACGATCCTCTGCCTACCGCAGATGTAATCACGATGGGCCACATCCTGCACGACTGGAACCTTGAAGAGAAACGCATGCTGCTCGACAAAGCTTATGCGGCGCTTCCCCCCGGCGGTGCGCTGATTGTGTTTGAAGCGCTAATCGACGATGAGCGGCGGCACAATGCCTTTGGCTTGTTAATGAGTTTGAACATGTTGATTGAAACGCCAGGTGGTTTCGATTACACGGGCAAGGACTGCTCCGGGTGGATGAAGGAAGCAGGCTTCGGCTCGACGCGTGTTGAGCACCTGGCCGGACCTGACTCAATGGTGGTTGGTATTAAGTGAAGAAGTGGTTCGGGGCAGTAGCTCGACCGTTAGGGAGGCGTCGATAGCCGCCAGACGCCAGGGTCGCCAGGTAAGATCGGAACGTGAAATTCAGTTTCGAAGTGCTTTGTTAGTTATTCTCCGCTCTGAGCTTCGCGCTCTTGGCGTCTCGGCGGCTATCTCACGCCGCCCCGAGTGT
Organism: Pyrinomonadaceae bacterium; assembly: GCA_041748795.1. Taxonomy (GTDB): domain Bacteria; phylum Acidobacteriota; class Blastocatellia; order Pyrinomonadales; family Pyrinomonadaceae; genus PSRF01. The sequence goes on along the minus strand of JBGTCM010000025.1, from coordinate 2,946 downwards.
GCGTCACAATAATGTGGCGAACGAAGGGGGCGCCCACGGAGGGACGCCCCTACAGATGAAAACCCTACAGATCAAAACGCTTGACAGGATTTTGGGCCCTTGCCTATAGTACCCGCTCGCTTCGGTCGGACCGAGCAACTTGCGATGAACAACAGCCGCTCATTTTATTACTTCGCCTTTACGTTCCGCTTCTTCTCCTACGGGGAGGGCGGGCCGGCGAATTGTGAGCGTGACGTGCTGAAGTCGTAAAAGCCAGCACAAAAAGCTTCAAACTAGCCAGCCGCGACTCCCAAGGGAAATCGCGGCTGGCTTTTTTTGTATTCGAAAACGGGCTGCTTTCAAATTAAGGAACAAACCGACGATTAGACGAAGAGGTTACTACCATGAACATCGAATACTGGCGCAACGAAATAGACGACGTAGACCGGGAGCTGCTTCAACTTTTGAACCGGCGGGCCCGTTTGGCAATGAAGGTCGGCGCTCTCAAGCGGACTGCAGGCTTGCCGTTCTGTGATCCGGAACGGGAACAATCGGTACTCCGGACGCTGCAGCAGGCGAACACCGGCCCACTCGACCGGCGCGCGATAACAAAACTCTTTCGGCGCATTATTCGCGAAACAAGACGCGTGCAGACGCTGGAGCCCGCTGCACGCGGTGAGCGAAATGTCGATAAACTCCGACTCGTTCGACAATCCGCCGGTTCACGCGAGGCCGCGCTGTGAGCTATTCCGTGTCGAAACCGAGAGTGGCTTTTCAGGGTGAGCAGGGGGCTTTCAGTGAAGAGGCCGCGCTCAAACTGCTGGGACCGGAAATCGAGTTGGTCCCGCGGCGCACCTTCGCCGAGCTCTTTAGCAGCGTTGACGACGGCCGTGCGGATTTTGTTCTGGCGCCGGTTGAAAACACTCTTGCCGGCGCCGTAAAGCCTACGGTTGAACTGATGCGCAAGAGCGAGTTGGTGATTGCCGAGGAAGTCGTTATCAGAGTAGAGCAGCACTTGATCGGGTGCCCTGGCGCAATACTCGGCGTGATTGAAGCAGTGGAATCTCATCCCGTAGCTCTGGCGCAGTGCCGGAATTTCTTTGCCCGCAATCCACAAATTCTGATGGTTGATTCCGATGACACTGCCGGCAGTGTGGCACGGATAATCGAGGGCGGAAACTTGAAACGCGCTGCAATTGCCAGCAGGCGCGCGGCACAGATTTACGGCGGAGTAATACTCCGCGAAAACGTGCAGGACGATCCGGAGAACTACACGCGGTTTTTAATGTTGTCGCGGGCAAAAGACAACTCCTTGGAGTGCGCCGCTTTATCGGCGCACTCCAAGGAGGGGCAAACTATCGGGTTTTGTTGTCATGAAGTCAGTACCACCTCGCGGTAGCGGGTGGGTAGGCCGCGAGCCGGGATCACTTTTAGCAACGACGAATCAATCGCATGGGTTCAGCCAATGAATTACGAACCCACCCGCTACCGCGAGGTGGTACTGACTTCATCAGCACGAAGCAATCAAATGAGTAACTTAAGGAACTAAAACCATGATCATAAACATGTCAACACTCGCTAACGCCGAAGAGATCAGCCACGTGATCGACAGAATCAAAGAATGCGGTTATCAGGCGCATGTCATTCAAGGCGCCGAACGCACCGTCATTGGCGCGGTCGGCAGCAACGGCCGCAGAGCGGAGCTTGAAGCATTGCGCGCCGCGCCGGGCGTCGAAGACGTCATCCAAATCACGCACCCCTTCAAGCTGGTCAGTCGTCAGCTTCGTCAACGATGTACGGTTGTCGATGTCAGTGGGGTGAAAATTGGCGGCGGGCACCTGGCGGTGATGGCGGGACCATGCTCGGTCGAATCGGCTGAGCAGTTGATGGAAACGGCCCGGGCGGTTAAAGCCGCCGGCGCCAATCTTCTGCGCGGCGGCGCGTATAAGCCCAGGACGTCTCCATACGATTTCCAGGGATTAGGCGTGGAAGCCCTGCGCTTCTTGCGCGACGCAAGCGAAGAAACCGGGTTGCCGATCGTGACCGAAGTTATGAGCGAAGGGGACGTTGAGATCGTCTCTGAGTACGCAGACATGCTTCAGGTCGGCGCACGTAACATGCAAAACTTTTCGCTGCTGCGGAAGATAGCCGGTTCCAGGCGGCCCATCCTTTTGAAGCGCGGTCCTTCTGCGACAATCAACGAGTGGCTACTCGCCGCGGAATACCTCCTGGCAGGCGGCAATCCCAATGTGGTCCTTTGCGAACGCGGCATCAAGACGTTTGAAACAGCAACGCGGAATACGTTGGACCTGGCAGCTATCGCGTTAGCTAAGGAGTTGACGCATCTTCCTGTCATTGCGGACCCGTCGCACGGCACGGGCCTACGCAGCCTGGTGCCGCCGATGTCCAGGGCCGCGGTCGCTGCGGGTGCAGATGGCTTAATGATCGAAGTTCACCCTTGTCCGGAGCGCGCGCTCTCAGACGGCCCACAGTCGCTGGACCTGCCGGGTTTTGCGGAGTTGATGAAGCAACTGGGAAGGGAGCCGCTACGAGAAGTGAAGGCTGCCTAACGAGCAGCAGAATCTAATTGGAACAGCGAAAGGCAAAAAGGAGAAGGCAGGCACGATCCACGAGCAAACCCGAAATACCACTAATCCTTTCGTGTGGCTTAGTGTGCATTCGTGGATCGTATTCCGCGTGGTATTGGAAACCAGTCGGGTTTTCCCAAATTGCCGCTAAGGTTTTGAGACTTTTGGCTTCGGCGTTGCTTTGGGACGCGGTTTGGAAATCTCAAGACACGGCTCTATCACTGCGAGAGTAGTTAATGAGCGCAGCGGTTTGCTGGCGAAGTTGTTTGCCTGATAAAGCGTACCGTCAAAGTCCGATTTTGATATTTCCCGCATGGCCGTTTCCGGGTTGAATCCCGGAGTTTGGAACGACGCATAGCTACCGAAAGTCTTTCCCTCG
>JBGTCM010000024.1:0-7938 GCA_041748795.1 Pyrinomonadaceae bacterium | reverse complement strand
CAGGCGGCGAGGCTTGCTGAAGCGGTTAAGCCGACAACGCCCCACTTTGGCTCTATCCCGATCATTGGCGGAAGCAGAATGGCGCAGACGTATCCCAGTATCGTGGTAAGCGCGACGTGAATGATCGCATAAAGTAGTGGCGTGCGAGTGTCATGAAGCGCGTAGTAGGTGGAGGAATAAAGTCTACCCAGCGTCGCTGCGAGCAATCCGATACTCGAACCTGCCAGAATCCCCCATACGTAAACAGCGGAGTCGCGCTGAAACTGCCCCGTTTGATAAAGCACTGCTGCGATCACATCGCCCAGGAACAGAAAAGCAATTGCGGATGGAACAATATAAAAAGCGATACGGCGGAGACCAGCATCGAGCCGAGTCCTCAACACCACGCCGACTTGTTCAGTGGTTCCGATGGCGCGCGACATTGCCGGCAGTTCCGACGCTGAGACCGACATTCCGAACAGACTTACCGGTAGTGTGTAGAGGCTTTGCGCGTAGGTCAGTCCGCTCACGGCGCCCACTGGGAGATAGCTGGCAATTATTTCATCGATAAAGGCACTGATCTGAATTACACCTCGGCTCATAAAAACCGGGAAAAAGTTTTTTACGGCCGTCCTCACATGAGCGCTTGCCAGATCAATTACAGGACGCAGGCGGTGGACCAGTTTAAAGACGGTCGGAAGTTGCACAAGAAACTGCAACGCGCTGCCAACCAGCGCGCCCCAGGCAGCAACTTCCGCGAGCGGAAACTGCCCCACTGTGCCACCAAAGAAAAGCAGCGAAGAAATGATCGCAATGTTCCACGCAACGGGCGCCGTGTACGAGATGAAGAAGCGCTGATGGCTGTTAAGAATTCCGAGGCACCAGGCGGAAAGGACCAACAGACCCGCGCCGGGAAAAAGAATTCTGACCAGCCGAATAGTCAGTTCACGTCTTTCACCTTCAAAGCCCGGAGCGATGAGGTCGATTAGATACGGACTTGCGAGGACACCGCCCAGCACAACTAATGAAGTGATCAGGGCCAGTAGTCCAAGTACAGCGCTGGCCACATGTGAAGCTTCCTTTTCGTCACCTTTCGCCAGCAGCCTGGCGTAAACCGGAATGAACGATGCGGAAAGCGCGCCTTCACCAAACGTGTTCTGAAGGAAGTTGGGGATGCGAAAAGCAGCGTTGAACGCATCCGCGGCAGCCGAGGTACCGAAGTAGTGAGAAAAGACACGCTGGCGTATCAGCCCGATGATGCGACTTATGAGGATTCCTGCCCCGACAGCAAGCGCAGACTTTCCGGTACTTGCTTCACTTCCTTTTTCCGGCTCGGTGGTCGCGAATTCGCCTGTTACTGCTGCAACAGGTTCCGCCGATTCGCCAGCAATAACACCGGCGTCACTGCGAACACGCGGCGTTTCTACGTTTGAGACGAGAGTTTTTTCGGAAGCGCTGTTCGCTGGAGTGGCAGGGTGATCCTCCTCCGAAACGGATTCCGAATCCGGAGGAAGGTCAGTTGAATCACCATTGGAGGAATCTTTCATCTGAACTCAGAGATCGTAGTCCTTGATTTTAGTGAGGAGGGTTTTATAACTGACGGCGAGGTCTTCTGCTGTCTTGATCTTGTTCCCCACATTTGCCGCCAGCGTTTCCTGAATTTTCTGACGTTCTACGACACGGAGCGCACGCTGAGCTGCGTCTGATAGCGTGCCCCTAAGATCAAACGATCTGAGCAGTTCTGAGTCGTCCACTGTGCCCATTGGCAATCCGAGATCGTTAGGGCCTAAGACCATCGTGTCGGAAAGAATGCACGCGCGCTCGATAGCGTTTTCCAGTTCGCGGACATTGCCGGGCCAACGATGAGCGCGCATCACGCCTATAGCCTCTTCGCTGAAGGTGGCTTCGCGTCCGCGCAGTTCCTTACCTAGTTGTGCGGCAAAGTGTTTGGCCAGCAAAACGATGTCACCATCGCGTTCACGTAATGGAGGGATCTCGAGTGGAAACACGGCCAGCCGGAAAAACAGGTCGCGTCGAAATTCACCCGTCTCCGCCGCTACTTTCAGGTCTCTATTAGTGGCGGACACAATACGAACATCGACTGGTACGGGCGCGCGGCCGCCAATACGATCCACTACCTTCTCCTCGATTATGCGCAGAAGTTTGCCCTGAACCGCCAGCGGTAGTTCGCCAATTTCATCGAGAAAAACTGTGCCGCCCGATGCCAGTTCGAATTTCCCCAGTCGCCGATCGCCGGCCCCCGTAAAGGCACCACGTTCATGTCCAAAGAGTTCATTCTCGATCAGTGTCTCGGGAATTGCCGCACAGTTGACTGCCACGAACGGTTTGTTGCGGCGTTCTGAGAGATGATGAACAGCGCGTGCGAAAAGTTCTTTTCCGGTTCCGGATTCGCCGAGTAGCAGGACTGTGGCCTCGGTTTGAGCCACACGCTGAGTTTCTGAAACGACCCGCTTAATTGCTTCGGATTCACCAATGATGCGAGGGAAACCATATCGCTTCGACCATTCTTCTCTCAGCAGAATGTTCTCGGTCCTCAACCTCTCTTGTTCAAGAGCTCTCTCAACGAGTAACAGTAGATGATTTGAGTCGACCGGCTTTTGAAGAAAGTCGTGTGCGCCGTCTTTCATCGCCTGAACTGCTTCGTCGACTGAGCCGAACGCGGTCATAACAATTACTGGAATACTGCCGTCTGCTGCGCGTGCTGACCGCAACACGTCCAGCCCAGAACCATAGGGCATGCGCAGATCAGTGAGAACTAGTTTATGGGGACCAGCAGCGATTTCATTGAGGGCCGAGCGGGCATCGGCAGCTTCCGTTACGCTATAGCCGGCGTTTTCGAGAGTCAGCCGTAATACGCGGCGTAGGCTGTCTTTATCTTCAACCAGGAGGATGTCAGGCATGCTTGAAAGGGAAAACTCAGGTTACCCTTCATTCCAAACCGAATACACAATCAAGTCAACGGTTATTCTAACAGCAAACAGCAAACTGCAAACAGGAAACCACGGATAGAGGTGCTCACTGATAAGAAGAACCCGGGTTTCCGTCTTGTGAACTTAAGAGCGGGACCCGGGTTTCCAGGAATGCAAATGACTTGGATTAAGAACTACACGCGTTGCATATGGAGTGGTGTTTTGCCAACGCTTCGGCGAGCCAGGAAGTCTTGGGCCTCCTGTTTAGAAACGATCCCTTTGCGAGTCAACTCGTGGATTGCATTCTCAAACGTCGTCATTCCATGTACCTGACCGGTCTGCATCGACGAATGTATCTGGAAGGTCTTGCCCTCACGAATGAGATTCGCCACCGCCGGGATATTCACGAGAACTTCGACAACCGGAACGCGTCCCTCTCCATCCGCGCGCCGCACGAGTGCTTGCGCAATGACTCCACGCAGGCTTTCAGACAACATGACACGAATCCCCGCTTGTTGGTTCTCGGGAAACACATCGATGATCCTGTCTACCGTCTTAGTAGCGCTGTTGGTGTGAAGCGTGGCCAACACAAGATGGCCCGTTTCAGCGGCCGTTAGCGCCAATGAGATGGTCTCTAGGTCGCGCATCTCCCCCACCAGAATTACATCAGGGTCTTCGCGCAGTGCAGCGCGCAGCGCGTCGTGAAAAGATTTCGTGTGACTTGAAACCTCTCTTTGATTAATCAATGAATTCTTGTTGTGGTGAACAAATTCAATTGGGTCCTCGATGGTAATGATGTGCGCCTTTCGCTCGGTGTTTATTGTGTGAATCAAGGAAGCCAAAGTAGTGCTTTTTCCTGAACCCGTTGGACCAGTAACGAGAATCAGGCCTTCTGAAACATCAAGAAGATCGACGAGAGTTAGTGGCAATCCAAGTTCTCGAACTGTTTGAATGTTTTCGGGTATTCGTCGAAACACTGCGCCGAGGCCATGCCTTTGCCGGAAAGCATTGACACGAAAACGGCCCACGCCGCTGAGTGAGTAACTGCAGTCGAGATCCCAATTCTCAAGTAGTGTTTCCTGTTGCTGTTCCGTCAGGACTTCAAAGAGGAGAGCCTGACACAACTCAGGAGTTAGCTCTTTGTAATTGAGCTTAACCATCTCGCCGTGAATACGAAAATAGGGCGCCGAGCCACTTGTGAGGTGAAGGTCTGAAGCCTCACGATTGGTCATTTGCCTGAGAATCTCATCTAGCCTTGCCATTATCGAGGGCCGTCCATTTCTGTTAAGTGGTGGATTAAGTATTGTTCTGCGTGTTTAGGCATCGTGAAAACTGTCATCAGAATGTACCGGAGTTGGGAGTTGAAAATATGGAGAGCGCTAGTGATGGTTTCGAAGGTGAACCGGTCAGGTAATAGGTTATCGCTCAACCATTCCCAACACTCTGGCAGTCGTGAAGGCTATTGATTCCTGGTAGGTTGTAGAGTCGTATTGAAGATTTGAACTGCCACCCCCATTGAGATCAAACGTCGGTGCCAGGAATCCTCCAGTAGAGCCAAATTTCGCCACTGTAATCGAACCGAGTGTGTTGCCGTCTCCTCCTCCGGTTTTATACACCTCGCCGGTGCCCAGTACCAGAATGGTCCCATGGAAGCTAGGGTTTCCGCTCGTGGTTAATTTCCCAGTAACGATCAAGAGACCGGCGCCGCTATCCAGGTTACAGTTGCCTTTTACAAAAATGAACTCGGGCGAACTTATGCTACCCGCAGCACCGTTGAGGGAGTTAACAACCCGTCCTTTCTTCAGCGCTAGAGCTTCTGCCTGAGCGAGAAATGCACGAGCGTTATTGGCCGTCTCAAGATACCAGGGTGGCGGGACGCCCAGCCCCGGTGGGGCGGGTTCGCCGGCCAGATCAAGGACCTTGAGTTTTGGATCGCTCAGCGTATTCGGTTTTGATTCATATTCGTCCTCGACGTCGCCGACATCATGGTTGCTGACCGCCAATACAGGCCTCAAAGCTTCCACATTAGAGTTATCGACGCCGGAGTATGTCCGGTTGCTGGCACCCAAATCGATGTTAACGTTGGTAACCCCGTCGTCATGGCCACGCAATGTCACTGTCGCTGGAATCGTTATTCCGAGCCCGTTGGCATCGACCAACATCGCTAGTGTCTTTCGCGCACCCCGTGGACCATAGCCAGTTGATTCAATAATCAAACGCATCGGCACTCCGTTGGCCGGTTTGACGACTATGCTGTACGCAATTCCGCTGAACGGATTGTAAGCAGGACTAATTGCTACACGGTCGGCAAAGCCTGAAGCTGGGTAGGTATAACTGAGCCAGCGAGAAAGCCGCGGTTCTACCGTACCTGGATCAGAGGCGAGATTCGACGTGCTTTTTGTGAGAGCCTTGTCAAAATCAATCTTATTTTGCGGAGCCACTCCTCCCGGAGGATTACTGACAAACAACGGATTGGGCAGCACATTGCCGCGCAATACATTGAGGCTTGCCTGAATCCCAGCTTCAGCGCCGTAATAAGCTTGGGCCTCGGCGGCAGCATCGATGGTGTTGAGGCCCGCCATGGTAGTAGTGATGATCAACATTCCGCCGGCCGTTAACAGGAGTGCTGAGATTAACAACGTAGTGATCAGAGCGGCGCCGCGCTGATTCTTTAGTTTCACGTCAATGGGCAGAGGAATTGTTTGCATTGAGTTATGTTGAATGGGCCAAAGTTAAAACTGCTGCAGGGTGTTTGGTGCGTTTCGTAACGCAACTTGCGAAGGCAATCGTACAACCGACGCTGGCTGTTCGGGTCCGGCTGGTAGATCAACTGCAATATCAATGGCGATCCTCTCTGCTGTACCAGGGGTAGCCCCTCCGCCGGCGACATTTAAATAGGTGATGGTGAGTGTTGTGATGTTGGTTGCGAGTACGACCGAGCCCCCGGAATTGTCTACTCGAACGATTGCGCGGTTGGCGGATTGGAAAACAAAGCGGACATCTTCGTCCGGGTCATTTAGCGTCGTGTTGTTGTTTAGATTGGAGCGAACTCTGATTGAAGCTGCAGCCGAATCGTTTACCACGATCCCGTTATCGTTAAGGCCGTATCCTGCATTTCCAATCTCGCGCGACATAATGTTCAGTGCTCGCTGTGCTGAAGCGAGCGCATTGGAGCGAGCGTTTTCTCGCGTCCGAGTGCGAAGCGAGCTTGCTAACAGACTGCTGGCGGCTACCATGACTGCAATGGTAATAGTCATCGCGATCACCAACTCGAGCAGCGAAAATCCCGCCGTGTCAGTTGTCCCCAGGGCCGGTTTTCGATTTAACATTTTCTGATTCATACCCGTTTCAACCGTCACTGATCGGTCCTCGAGCGCTGCGTCATGAGTGTGACGGTTCCGCCGGCACCAAAAGCCCAGCCCCTACCAATGCTCTGAGGTACAACAGTAATCGTTATCCCTTTGAGGCTCGTGGTCGGATTAACGTCAAGGGCTGTTGTTGCGGGAAGGTCATCGATCGTTCTTGTCAACCGAAACGTTCGTCCCTCGACCAGTATGGTTTGAACAGTCGTTGCCCCAACTAAGCTTGGATCAGTTGTGGTTGCGTTGAATTGCGCGCTTCGCAAACTTTCAAGCGCCTGCTGAGCAATGGCCAGACTGGTGGCACGGTCACTACCTCCGGAGTTGTTGTAGATAGAAAAAGAGAACAGGCTCGCTGAACCCAATGCCACGATCAGCATCAGCAGTAAAGCGATGATTGCTTCTATTAAAGTGAAGCCTGACTCACCGACCCTGCCGGCGCAATCAACCCGTGACTCAAGGGGTTCAAATGAGACGACGCGATCAAACTTTTTATTTAAAGAGGCGGTACTCATGGTATTTGCGTATTGGCGCGGAAGTTGGGGGCCGGCGCGGCTGAGTTGACGACGGGGCTGCTGACAGGAGGTCCATCGAGAGAGGGCTGACCGGCAGCAGTAAGATCTATTTGGCTCGAGCCATATGATGGAGAGGATATGGTAACGGCGGTAGGGTTGACGCCGGCGCCTGCGGCGTCAACCGCACGGCCACGCCAGTTAAAATAAATTGTCCGAGGAAAAGGCCCGTTGAACTGGAAGTCGGTGTTTGTCGGCAAGCTGATTACCTGGGGTGCCTCCAGCGATCCATCGCCACTCGAATCGATAGCGAACGAGTAAAACCTTGCATTGATTATTGAAACCTGACCCATCTGGGCCGAAGCTGTCGGATGCCGACGAAGAGAATCGAGCCGCGCCTTTTCCAGATGGCCCGCAAACTGTTGAGCAGCATTCGCTCGCTTCATGTGTTGGTGGGAACGCGTTATTTGGAGGAGCGCGAAGCCGCTAATGACAGCGATCATGGCAACGACGATTAACAGCTCCACTACGGAAAAACCACGGGGATCATTGACTGAGTGTTTAATGAGAGGGGCGCTCATGCGATCATCCTTTTCTGCGGTGCGGCGGGGTGCTGCCGGTGGATCACTCGGAAGGCATGTCTTAGTGATATTCGCGAACTCCCAGGACCCTAAAGCCTGAGGCCTCGAGGGCATTTCTTACTGAGACGGAGTTGTATACCACTTTGCTGGTTCCGCCGCCGTCGACGATGAAACTTGGGGCTTTAAAGGTATCGTCGTCAGGATTGGTCGGATCGAACTTGGCTATTACAATTGCCCCGCCAATCACTCCATCCCCGCCACCTTTGCGGAGGATTTTGCCGGCGCCAAGTACTAGAATTACGCCTTGAAAATCCGTAGTGCCGTTCGTTTCAAGTTCTCCTGTGACAATTAGCAGACCGCTGCCTTGGTGTCCGGGACCCAGTTCGACAGGGGCACCTCCATAGTTGTCGATAAAAGTTGTCTTCCAACTCGTGGGGGTTCCAAAGTCTCCCGCAGCCTTTGCAGCAGCGTGGGTCGGGAATAGGCGTCCGGTACTACAGGCATCGGGAACTGCGCATTTGATATTACTCGCGACCCCGCGCATCACGGTAAGAAACGCACGCGCATCATCGGCTGA
>JBGTCM010000023.1:0-1631 GCA_041748795.1 Pyrinomonadaceae bacterium | reverse complement strand
TAAACTGATCTCTCTGTGCAACCTCAGTGTCCTCTGTGGCTCTGTGGTGAATTTTGCTCGAAAATTGACCACCACAAAGACACAGAGAACACAGAGGGTGCACAGAGAAGAGGGACTTTAAATACTTTTCGGGCAAAGCTGGTTGAACTCTGAACTACACGCCTGCAGTTCCGATGAATGGACTCGGTACTATTCCGATAACCTTTGCTGGAGACTATGATGCTAAATAAACGCTCCGTTGCGTTGACCCTCATTCTGTCCCTTCTTCTTCTTCCAGTCGCAAGCGCTCAGCCGGTTGACGACGAAACTCGCGCGCGTATTCGCAAAGAGGGCATGGAGCATTCGCAGATCATGAAGACCATGCACATGCTGGCTGATGTGTATGGTCCACGCTTGACTGGTTCGCCAAACCACAAACGAGCTGCCGAGTGGACCATCAAACAAATGCAGGAGTGGGGGTTCGAGAATGGACACCTTGAGCCCTGGGACTTCAAACATCCCGGATGGCTCAACGAACGTTTGAGTGCACATATCATCTCACCGGTAAAAGACGCCCTCGTTGCTGAGGCGCTGGCCTGGACTCCCAGCACGCGCGGCACCGTGCGCGCGAAGGCCTATCAGATCCTGATTCCGGAAAGACCGACGAAGGAAGTTTTGGCCGCCGCGCTGGAGAAGGAGAAGGTAAATGTACGCGGGCGGATCGTGTTGGCCGGCCGCCACCGCGTGCTGCCGGTTAACCTGACGCCGGCGCCAAAGAGGACTGAGGACCGGGTTATCGAACGGCGTTTTGATCCCGACGCTCGTCCGTCGCCGTCCCCATCGCCCTCGCCATCGCCTTCCGATCCGAACGTACTCAATGCACGGCAAATCGAGCGTCAGGTTGATGAGTTTTTGAAAACAAACCGGGCGTTGGTGCGCGTCAACGATGCTGCACGCGAGCATGGCCAAATTAGAGCTTTTAATAACCGGACATTTGATGTCACCAAAGTTATTCCCACGGTAGTGATGCGAAATGAAGACTACGGCCGCATCTCTCGCCTGCTGGCAGATGGCCCAGACGTGGTCCTGGAATTCAACATCGTCAATCGTGTCTATCCCGAAGGCAAGACTTCTTACAACGCGATCGCTGAGATTCCGGGCACCGACAAAGCGGACGAGGTGATCATGTTGGGCGGCCACCTCGATTCCTGGCATGCCGCCACCGGCGCCACGGACAACGCTATCGGCTGCGCGATCATGATGGAAGCGGCGCGTATTCTAAAAGCGTTGGGTCTTAAACCGCGCCGCACAGTTCGGGTTGCGCTTTGGAGTGGTGAAGAACAGGGCCTGCTTGGTTCGCAGGCTTACGTAAAAGAACGCTTCGGAAGTTTTGAAAACCCTAAGCCCGGATACGATAAATTTGGCGGCTACTTCAACATTGATTCCGGCACAGGTCGTATTCGCGGTGCCTCGGTTTTTGGACCACCCGAAACAGCGAAGATTCTGCGCGACATCCTTAAGCCTTTCAAAGACGACGGCGTTGCAGGCGCGGTCGCCACGCGCAGCCGCAGAACCGGTGGCACTGACAGCACTTCATTCAATCAGGCCGGCTTGCCGGGTATCGGTCTCAATCAGGATCCAATCGAATACGG
>JBGTCM010000022.1:0-3548 GCA_041748795.1 Pyrinomonadaceae bacterium | reverse complement strand
GCAAAAAGCTTCAGCCCGTTGTTCAGAGAGTCGATGAGACAGACATCGTAAGCATTGCTAAGAAATCCATTTAGTATTTCTCGGTAGGAAGAAACGGAGTGCACTTTTAGATCGCCGGTACTGGATCCGCTCAGCAGCGCGCGAACGCTTTGTGCGGGTCGGGGAGCGTGGTCGATTAAGAGAATCTTGATCATTGAGATCTGCTTGGCAGGTTAAGTGAAGTGTCGATTGCGATCCGAGGGCGAGAGGTTTCAGATCTTGAAGGTGTTTGTTGGACGACGTCGGGGATTAACGTATCGCGCGATGCGCGGCGTCTCGTGAGGCGAAAGGCCGGATGAGTAAACATTTGCCGCGGCTAAAGAACCCAGTTCATAGCCAATCGGCCCTTGATGGGCCACGCCGGCCCAACCCGCACAACGCGTGCCGCGTCAGTCTTAGGTCTGAAAAGCCTGCGGGCCAACTACTTCGCCATCTGGAAATCGCCCGATGGTTTTCTGCACAAGTGGCGGCACAGTCCTTGCGAAAGAGATAACGCGAAGTTCGCGAGTACGCGACGCCTCATCGTCTCACGCGGAAGAAGAGTAGATCGCCCTATTACGCTCTCACTCGAAGCGCGAGAAGTTGTAGCCCACCCAAGTCAACACCCGGTTGAATTCGACATCGTCTGATCGTCCAGACAAGTGTTCCTGCCCACTCACCTTTTTCAAACATAACGATAAAGGACCGCCAAGATGCACGTCACCCTCCAGGCTTCAACAAATGTGCGCCGCCTGTCTCTCATTTTAGCCATTGCGACCGCAACCATCCTCTCGAGTGTCGAGTTAAGCCCAATTGTGTTCAGCGCGAGCCCCAACGTCGCGAAGCTGAGCAGCGGTTCAGCCCGCGTCTTGCTAATTAGGATGGAACTAGCCAAGCGGATTCCGAGAAACGCAACCGCTCCTGGGTACACACAAGACATGGCTGCCTCAGACGCGGCGTTGGCCGCGATTTTTGGGGGCCCGGGCGCTGTGGCTGCAGCCAACGGTTTTGAGCCGAGGCATTTGGGACGGCAGTATCCTCTCTACCGCGGCGACCTGTTGAGCGATGATGGAAGAATTCTCCGCGGGCATTTGTCATTTGCCATGCATCTCTATGGAAGCGAATACGGCACTGAGGATACGTCTCTCTACGTGCCCGCCGGCTTCGCCTCACACAGCACCACGCCTACGCCTACTGACGCAGTCGTAACTTTTTACTATCCTCGATTAGGGAATCTCACCGACATCACACTGGCTGTCTTTCACGTGGCCAATTTTCAATTAGGCCTTGAAGGAACACGGGTGCGCATTGGAAGTATAGGTGGGCCAGGCGGCTCGATTGGCACTTACAGGCATTCACATTTGGAGTTTTACAGGGGTGTTACAGGGTTGCCTTCGGCTGCGGCACGCGCAAGATTAAGAATTGATCCCGCCAGCGTTTTTGCTTCTTCGACGAAAATCGCTTTGCGAAGGCGCAGGGTAGGTGTGGTCTAGTTCAAACGAAAAGGCGAGTTGACGGGTCGTTAAGACCGCGATGTTCATCTGTAACCTCTTACTCGGTTCAAGCGACGGCTGGTTTTGCGCGCTCCTCCTCGATCTTACGAATCCTGGCCTGAAGCCAATCTTTAACTCTTCGTTCGAGTTTTGCCTCGTTATCTTCGATCTCCAGGTCCTCGACAGTCTCGCCGGTTTCATTCAAAGGAATGAAATGGCAGGGTATAACTTCGCCCTGGTGCTCCGATGTGACAAAGTCGATCAAATGGCATTCGTTGCACGGGTGGGTATGTTTAGGGTCGGCGTAGTTGATGCAGGTCAGGGAGTCCTGGAAGGCTGATTTCGGCTGCCACGGAGTGCGAACTGATCGTCCATACCCGCCCTGTTCGATGAAGTTCAATTCATCTTTAAGGATGTCAAGAATGTCGCGTTCGTCTTTGACCATGGTAGCCACCTCATTCTCCCTGACCTGTTTAGCAGCGGCCCTCCGCTGCAAATTTCAGTTCGTGTTTCCCTACGATCTGAAGGAGCAAGGTATATGCCGCTGGGACACCCTGGTTTTATGAGGAATCTGCTGGCGGTGAACCAATCTTTGGGAAAACTTGCGCAGGGGCTTGCGAGAAATGACTCAGGGGGCCGAGGGACTGCTATTTGAGAAACAGGCAGAAATGGTGAACAGCGCTCGAAGCGGGCTGACTCGGCCGATCGGTTCCATGCGTAGTAACCATTTAACTCTGAAGTTACTCTAATCGAGGCTGCGAAGCAGTCGGACAGAGTACTAGCCCCACGCGCAGCGAAGCGAAGCGTGGGGGAGCGTACCTCCAAAGTCCACAGCCTGCGAAGCTGGCGACAGAGATCAACCGCCAGAGTAGTTCCGTTCTGTCGCCAGCTTCGCAGGCTAGGCGGTTTAAAACGTCCTGTTCCCCATGCTCCGCTTCGCTGCGCATGGGGCTAGTATTCTGTACGACTGCTTCGCAGCCTCGTTGGTGGTGACACGCCAGACCATGGACATTGATCGTTCTTCGCAGGCTGACACTCAAGATCGTCGACATTGATCGTTGCTGTTGAATGGCGACGAAGGTTAGCCGAATTGGATCAAGAAAAGGTTCCAGCTCGCCGGACCATTGGAGCACTGCGCTTGCTTGGTTCACGTAACGGCTGGCTCTTTACGGTGAGCTGCTCTTTGAATAGTCGCGCGGACGCATCAAGAAAATCGTAAGAAGTCACAATCCCAACGAGATGCCCGTCGTCCAGAACCGGCAGACATCCAACTCTGTTTTGTCGCATGATTTCCATGGCTTCCAGAGTAGGAGTGGTTGAGGAAACGGTGAGAGGCGCCGCGGTCATGATCTCACGGACGGTAACTGGATTTTCTGCCCTGGCCGACGCTCCGTGGGCCAGCAGCTTGAGCAGAGATCGATGCGATACCAATCCAACCAATCGTCCTTCGGCGTCTTCCACTGGAACATGCCGGATATGTCTCCAGGTCATTACACTGGCGGCAAGATCCACGAGGTCGTCGGGACGAACTGTGAAAAGATCAGTTGCCATAAATTGCCCAACCGTTTGATGACTCTGGCTCCAGTCATCAGATTCGCTTGCTTCGAGGACCGGCCACCGATGCACGGGATCCCCGGTCTTTTGCCTCATTAGCATCTCTCGCGCCACTAATCTGTTTCGAACCTCGCATGGTTTGTCGTGCAAAACCTGCAGAGATTTCATTGTCCATTGGCTGCCGGTCTGACCGCCGCGGACGCGAGCCTCGATAACGCCGAGATAATTGTGGACATCCGCGGGATTCACATTAGCTTGTTTGAGCCCTTGATGCGCCAGCGGAAGCAGATGATCGAGAATAAGTGTCGAAGCGGCGTGCGTCCTTCCACCGACCCAGTTGAACTGAGCGTTCAAGCCATGACGCGCAGCGGCAAAGAAGTTTGATTTAGCATCGTCAAATGACATGAGCTTAGACAGCTCGCCATATTCATCGGGCAATGAAAGCATGAGTCCGGCAAAGAAGGCCGTATTAGCAATTTCATC
>JBGTCM010000021.1:0-2259 GCA_041748795.1 Pyrinomonadaceae bacterium | reverse complement strand
GGCGATTGGATCGACTCGGGTATTTTCACAACAACTTGCGTGAACTGGGACAAACCTGGAACCTTGCCAACAAACTCCACCGGCAGAGAGTGAATGAGTTGTTGGCCGTCCTCGGCCTGTGCGGAAACGATATTCATATTTTCACCGGGCAGCAGCTCAACGCTCGAAGCGAAAAGCATTACACGGGTTCGCCGGTCGAGGCTGAAATTGAAAAGATTCGTGAGCGGGAAGGGCTCCCGCAACATCGTTACAGAATCTACTGCGACTGCTCTTGAAGTGCCTTCCTCAGTTAGAAGTACAGGGTGGACCACGTCGTTATCTAGAATCGTTAGCGCGGCTTGAGCAGGGCTGCCAATAAAGGCACCGCCAGTGGGATTTCTTAAGGCCAACTGAATAGTTTCATTAACTTCCACCACAACGTCATCGCTTATCGGTATCGTGAAACTCTTGCTCGTTTCACCCGCTGCAAACTGCAGCACCGCTGATGCAAAACTGTAATCTGCTTGATTGGCACTCCCAGCCGAGGCCTGTACTTCAACAGCCACCGAGCCGGAGGTGTTGCCCGCGCGGGTCACCGTAATGGCAGCAGTTCCCTCACCTTCATTGACTGCGTAATTTGTCGCATTGAACTGGACGCTTGCGCCCGATAGAGACGAAACAAACTGCCCACGTATCTCGCCGCCTGTGAAAGCACCAGTGTGGACATTCACGTAGAGCAACCCGTTTTTCAGGTCCTGAACTTGCGAAGGCGTTAGGTTGATTTGAAAGTCGCTAAACTGACCAATCGGCAGCGGGAAAATGACGGAGCCGCTAACTCCCGGCGCGGCCGGGCCATGAATGTGCGCATCGGTTTGAGCGGTTGAGAGGCCGGCAAAGTTAAGCGAGACGCGGGCTGTCTTTTCGTCAGGGCTTAGTTGAAGAACCGCTGTCCCGGAACCGCTCGAGTTGTTGGAGGGCACTTCCTGCGCGCCGTCGAGCGTGGCAAAGAATAAGTTGTGGGGCTTTGATTTAATTTCATAGATTGCGCCCTTTAATAACGAGACCACGAACAAGTTGCCGTTCGGGCCGGTTTGGATATCGGTGGTGATGCCGAAATCACGTCCAATCAACAGGCTTTCACTTTCCTTAAGATCGAACTTGTCGTCATTATCGGCCACAAGGTCAGTCAAACGATGATCAGTAAACGCGAAGTGTTGCCGGTCGGCCGACATACGGAAGCGGAACAGGTAACCATTGGCCAGCGTAGTTCGCGAACCACCGACAAACATGTCGCCTTCGAATTGCGCCCCAAGGCCCCTGCCCTTTACGAAACCGATCGGCGAGGGCGCCACAGCATACCTCCAACTAAACTCCGGCTCGGTGTATTGCGCGCCCGGAAGCATGTACAGACGCGACAAGGCTGCCTGAGGGGTGTCGGCGATGTTTGATGGCGACCAGCGCAATTGCTGAAGATTGCCGGCGGCATAGGTCGACTCAATGGATTTGTATTCGGCGATTCTGTTGACCGGGCCCATGATCTGCACCCAGCCACCATTGAAGCCGGCCCTCACTTTGTTAATTTCGTCAAAGGAATCATCACCGTTTTCTTGTGTCCACAGATGGCCGCTCAGGTGATCGAAAGCCATCCCGAAGCCGTTGCGCACGCCATACGCGAAAACCTTTTTAATGTTGGCAGCTGCTTCTCCAGTCAAACCGCTATTGACGTTGAAGAATGGATTATCCGTGGGAGTTGTGCCGTCATCGTTCAGTCGGAGGACGACACCGGTGAGATGTTCGTCATCAGGTTCAGGCCCGCCAAACTGATCATCGGGCACTGGACCACCGCTGGTAAGGTTCTGCAAAAGCCCACGCCGGCCGTTATCGCCAAATAATATGTACAGCTTTCCGTCCGCGCCAAATCGCAACACCCCACCATTGTGGTTGCCTCGCGACGGCTGACCCGTATCCGGTTGCAACGCGCGCAAACGGATCAGATTGCGATCAAAGGTCAGGGTGGAACCGTTCCAGTTGTAACGGTCGACTCTTTGGCCCAGGACGGCGGTCGCGTCAACGTTGGTAGTGTCGGCGCCGGTGTTGCTTTCGCTCCAGAAAAGGTAAACAAAACCATTTGAAGCAAACTGCGGATGCAGCGCTATGCCCAGCAGTCCGCGTTCCGAAGCCGAGTTGACCGCCAGGTCCAGCACCGTGCTTTGCAAAGTTCCATTAACAATTCGCTGCACTTTGCCCGTGGCCTTCTCCAGGACGAAGAAATCGTTTGAG
>JBGTCM010000020.1:0-8139 GCA_041748795.1 Pyrinomonadaceae bacterium | reverse complement strand
CTCGTTTTTGGCATTACGACTTCTCAATGATTCCATGTGCAATCTTGCATTCAGACCTTACTCTTTCTCACTGACGCTTTGAAAGGTGACGCCTCTCGTGCGCAGATTGACGACGCTTGCGCTTCATCCTCGCCCGCTCCGCGCGGCGCTGCTGACGGTTGATGCCAAAGTGCTTTTTGCTCGACCCAAGTTTACCTGACCGGAGCATTAACTTGATGACGATCCAGGTTCCTACGCCGATGAGTCCAAACACTAACGCAATTCGGCCCAACTCGTAGAGCGTGTCGGTGGATCCTAATGTATGCGGTTCAATCACCCTGTTTAATCTTAGACCAAATTAAAGGTGAGTCTCGTAAGCGGCGCATCCTTGACACTCAACTTGCACGGTTGCGTGCGCAATTTTGAACTCAGACGTCACCTTCTTTTGAACTCCCGCGAGGACCTCATCGTGCAAACCGTGATCGGCGAGCACCGCATGGACGCTCATCGCGTTCACTCCCGAAGTGAGAGACCAAACATGCAGGTCGTGAACATCGGCAACTCCGGCAACGTCCTTAATAGCTTCCCGGAGGGCCGCGAGGTTAACATCCGTAGGCGTTCCCTCTAGCAATACGCCGACCGCGTCGCGCAGCAGTAGCCATGTTCGCGGCAGGATAAAAAGACCAATGCCCGCCGAGATTAGTGGGTCTGCGTAGTACCAACCCGTAGTAAGCATAATTAGTGCGGCTGCAATCACGCCGATCGAAGTGAGCAAGTCAGAGAACACTTCGTAGTATGCCCCCTTCATGTTCAAGCTTTCTTTTGATGCTGCACGTAAAAGGTAGATCCCCACGAGGTTTATCAAGAGGCCGACGGTTGCTACAACCAACATCGCTCCGCTCTGCACCTCAGGTGGGTTCCGAAACCGCTCATAGGCTTCGTAAAGGATGTAGAGCGAAATGCCGATTAGCACCACCCCGTTGGTGAGGGCGGCGAGAATCTCGACGCGATAAAATCCATAGGTTCGTTCCGGGGTTGCGGGGCGTTCGGCGAATTGGATGCCCATGAGCGCCAAACCCAATCCAGCAACGTCTGTGAGCATGTGGCCGGCATCCGCTAACAAAGCAAGACTGTGAGTCAGCAACCCGCCCACAACTTCTGCGATCAAGTATGTCGTTGTCAGCGCCAGCACAATAACAAGGCGTTTCTTGTTCTTACTTGCTGGTGTGTGACTGTGTCCGTGGCCCATTAAATTCTCTCCAAGCTGACAGGTCCGCTCAGGCGTCTTTCATATACCGAGTTTCGATTATTCATACTGCGGCGTCATTTGAGTCGCCGGTCTGGATACGTACGGCTTGCTCAACCGGCCAGACGAATACCTTACCGTCGCCTGGATTGCCGGTGTGGGCGGCGCTCACAATGGTCTGAACGATCAACCCGACCATCTCATCGTGCGCAACGATCTCGATGCGCTCCTTCTTGACATACTCGACGAAGTCTTCAATGACGCGATGTGGAGCGCCTCTCGCGTGGCTGGCCTTCTCGCGTCCGAACCCGCGCACGGCGGTTACTGTCATGCCGGGAAAGTCATCAATTTCTTCAAGCGCGCTCGTGACCTTGCTCAACATGAATGGCTGAACCATGGCCGTAATGATTTTCATCTAAGCATTTCCTTTCCAGCGCTGAGGTCAGTCGACGCTGATCGCTTGCCGACCAACTCGAAGCCGAGATAAGTTCCAGCGCTAATTCCCATCAAGACCAGCAGAGGTCCACTGAATTTCGGCATCGCCAAATTGTCGTAAACGGAAGCGACGAAAATGATTCCCAAGAGAAAGGTCCACAGAACCATTTGAAAACGGTGGAAGCTGTAACCGTTGGCATCGGAAATTATGTCTGTGAAGAAACCTGCCGACGCCGCTTCGCTGGTCGAAGAGTCGACGCTAATTAGACGTGTGCCAAGGGCAGTGCTAGCGCTAATCCCCATCAATCCGAGGACTGATGGTGTTAGGGTATCGAGGTCACTAGTAATCAGCCAGATGCAGAGGTAGGAGGTAGAGACAATAAAGAACCAGAATGCGGTTTGAACGCGTCCAATGTCATAAGGCCTGTACTTGCCCAGTGTTGGGCTTGAGCCAGGAGCGCGAAGAATGTTGGTGCGGATAGATAGAAACACCAACAGAACTAACATGCCCAACACTACAGCCAGAGAAACGATTCCCCAGGTCTTGGGGATGACTGTCATAGTTAGCATATTGTCGTACTCAAAAACGGTGTCAAAGGGTGGTTGCTGTTCAAGCCCGACCGAGAAGGATATGGGACGGCGCAAGACAGGTTCGTGAAGCAGATTCTCCCATTCCTTCTTAGACTCAGGCGTTCGCTGGAGATGAAAGAGGAGCCGGTTTTCGGAAAGATTGACCTCCTCAGGATAGATACCCGTGAGCGCTCTCCCGTTCAGATACGGCACCAGTTTTCTTGGATCATGACTGGCAGACCAGTCTGAAAGGTGTTCCACATCGACTGTGACGATCTGACCAACTTCAATTCGTCCAGTGACGGCCGTCACCCGAGGTAACGGGCTATCTACAGTGGCATTTGCTGAGATAGACACGAGTCCAAACAACATCACCAAAACATAAGTCCTGAGCGGTGGAATGTTAGCGTTCACTGGCTCACCTCCTTAGTAACTAGAACTCAACCCGCTCTCGCTCAAACCAACCATAAAGCGTGGGTAGAATCAGCAACGTCAAAAGCGTTGATGTAATCAGTCCTCCGATAACCACTGTCGCCAATGGACGCTGCACTTCAGCTCCGGCTGAGGTGGCAAGCGCCATTGGTATGAATCCAAGGCTCGCCACCAGCGCAGTCATAAGCACCGGCCTCAACCGTGTTTCCGCACCCTCTCGGACGGCATCCGCACCTGACTTTCCTTCATCGCGCAGCTTGTTGATGTAGCTGACCATCACGACGCCGTTGAGAACTGCCACTCCAAACAGCGCGATGAACCCGACACCTGCCGAAATAGAAAAAGGCATCCCCCGGAGAAAGAGAGCGAAGACACCGCCCACAACGGCAAAAGGAATTCCCGTGTAGATGAGCAGTGCCTGTTTGACCGAGCCGAAAGTCGTGAACAGCAGCACAAAGATTAGAAAGAGAGCCAAGGGCACAACTATCAATAGTCGCGCCGACGCGCGCTGGAGATTCTCAAACGTTCCACCCCAGGTCAGGTAATAACCCGGAGGCAGTTTTACTTGCTGGTCGATCTTAGCTTGTGCCTCCTGAACGAAGCTGCCGATATCTCGGCCACGCACGTTAAGTTCGACCCCGATGCGGCGACGCGTGTCTTCGCGCGAGATCTGAGCCGGGCCTTCCACCAGTTGAATATCCGCAAGTTGTAAGAGCGGAACCTGTGCACCGTTCGGTGCCGGCACAAGGAGGTTCTTGATAGTTTCGATATCGCGGCTCGTCTCATCTTGCAGTCGAACAACGACATTGAATCGCTGTTCACCTTCATAGACGATCCCTGCCTCTTTGCCAGCGACGATTGACTCAACCAGTTCGTTCACATCCTCAACGTTGATGCCATAACGTGCTATTGCCGCACGATTAGGCTTGATTTGAAGTTGTGGTAGTCCGGTAGTGGCTTCAACCTTTACGTCTTCCGCGCCGCGCACCTGCATAACGGCGCGAGCGATTTCGTCTGCTGATTTCTTGAGGGTGTCCAGGTCGTCGCCGAAAAGCTTGATAGCGATGTCCGACCGAACCCCAGAGATAAGTTCGGCGACGCGTAGTTCAATGGGCTGCGAGAAACTGAACGAAGCGTTCGGGACTCCGGCGTCCAGCGCTTTGGACATCTTCTCGACGAGTTCGACCTTTGAGTGCGTAGTTGTCCACTCTGAAGGTGGCTTTAACTCGATGTAGAGATCGCTGAAGTCGATGCTCATCGGATCGGTCGCGACTTCTGCTCGCCCGGTCTTGGAAACAACCTTCGTTACCTCTGGGAAACGCATCAACACCTTCTCCACGTCAGTCGTAGTCTTCACTGACTGCGTTAGAGAGACGCTCGGGAGTTGTTGCACTTGAACGGCTAGAGAGCCTTCGTCGAGACGCGGGATGAATTCAGAGCCAAGAAACGGGAAAAGAACCGCGCTAACGACTATCAGGACTAAGGCCACGGCAATAGCGGGCTTGCGCCGCTCGGTCATGAACGAAAGGGCGGGACGATACCAGCGCTTGGCGATGCGGATCAGGAAGCTCTCTTTCTCCGATACATGTCCGCGTAACAGGAAGGTCATCGCCGCCGGGACGTACGTGAGCGAAAGAATGAGCGAACCGAGCAACGCAAATACAACAGTCAGGGCCATCGGCTTGAACATCTTGCCTTCGATCCCGGTGAGACTGAGAATCGGCAGGTAGACGATCATGATGATGGCAACGGCGAAGACCACTGGCCGGCCTACTTCGGTGCACGCTTCAAGGATCGTTCGCTCAGGTCGTTCATGCGAACCAGAGTGCTGGGCTTCTCCTCGCCGGCGAACAGTGTTTTCGACCATCACCACCGCACCGTCGACAATCAACCCAAAGTCGAGTGCACCGAGACTCATCAGGTTGCCTGAGACATTGAAGATGCGCATTAAGATCGCGGCGAACAGCATCGAGAGCGGTATAATCGTTGCTACCAGCAAACTGCCGCGCCAGTTTCCTAGTAGGAGAATGAGTACGACAATTACCAGGAGGGCTCCCTCAATCAGGTTTTTGGCTACCGTCCAGATAGTGCGGTCCACTAGCTCCGTGCGATCGTAGAACGGGATGAGTTGGACTCCTTGCGGCAGAGTTTTCTTCACCTGTTCCACTCGCTCTTTAACGTGGTCAACTACTGTGCGTGAGTTCGCACCTTTGAGCATCATCGCTATCCCCGCGACGATCTCGCCCTCCCCATCAGCCGTTACCGCACCCTGCCGCACTGTTGCGCCAGTCACGATCTCTCCGAGATCGCGAATGTAAACAGGTATTCCTTCTTTCCCGGTCTTGACGATGATGTTGGCGATATCCTCGGGGGATTCGACAAGCCCGATCCCGCGCAAGAGATACTGCTCCGACCCATGCTCGATGTAGGCTCCGCCGACATTTGCATTGTTCTGCGCGACTGCCTGAACGACATTTCGCAAAGACAGGCCGTAGGATTGCAGTTTGGCGGGATCGAGTTTGACTTGATATTGCTTCTCGTAACCGCCAAAGCTGTTAACTTCGGTTACGCCAGGCACGCCCAATAGCTGTCGTCTCACGCTCCAGTCCTGGATGGTCCTCAGTGCCGTAGCGTCATATCCGCTGCCCTTCGCCGCTTTCAGTTCGTATTGATAGATCTCGCCTAAACCTGTCGAGATAGGGCCCATTTCGGGAGAGCCGATGTTCGCAGGAATCTGCTCGCGGGCCTGTGAGAGACGTTCGAGCACAAGCTGCCGAGCAAAATAGGTGTCAACGGAATCATGAAAAACGATGGTGACGGCAGAAAGACCAAATTTCGAGACTGAGCGGATCTCCTCAATATCCGGAAGTCCCGACATTGCCACTTCTACTGGAAAAGTAATCTGCCTCTCAATTTCCAAAGGCGCGAGTGATGGTGCAGCGGTAAGCACCTGGACCTGCACGTTGGTCACATCAGGCACAGCGTCAATAGGCAGGTTGATGAGGCTGTATAGGCCGGCACCAGCCATGATCAGTACCATCAAAAGGACCAGCAGGCGTTGCGAGACTGCGAAACGAATGAGACCATTTATCATCAGTGACCGTGCTCCCCCATTTCACCCTTCATCTTCTGTGTCTTGAGCGTGAAGCTGCCTTTCGTCACTACTTTGTCGCCGAGTTTCAATCCGGAGATCACACGGTGATATCCCTCCACTTCACCTCCGAGTTCCACTTCTCGCACTTCGAACGCTCCCGGTTCATCCTCCTTTGGAAGGAAGACGACTGAGCGGTTCTCTATGCGCTGCACCGCTGCAGAAGGAACCATGAGTTCTTGCTCGCTGGTGTCTCCGGTTCCCGCTTGAAAACCAACCTCCACGAACATGCCAGCCTTGAGCCGTTCGCCTGGGTTAGCCATCTCGATCCGAACCCGCGCTGTCCGTGTCTCTTCGTTGAGTCGCGGATCGATGTAATTCACGCGCCCCGCCATTGCGCCACTGCCCAACGCTGCGGATCGCACTTCGGCAGGTGTCCCAACACGAATCTTGCCGACCTGAGCCTCGGGAACATTGGCAATGATCCAGACGGTGGAGATGTTGGCGATGGTGAATAGCGGGCTGCCGGCTTGAATACCGGCCCCGGCATTTACCAGTCGCTCAACGACAGTGCCGGAAACAGGAGCGCGCAACGCTACGAGCGAAATGTTCGTAGTGTGGTCGTCGCGTGATCCGGTAGCGACCGGATCGCCCAATGTCTGCAAACTCTGACGCAGGTGGCCCACGTCAACGCGTGCTGTCTCAACTTCGGCCTGGGCTTGTTGCACTTCTCGGTTAACGGAGATGTTGTTTTGATAATCGTACTCAGCCTTCGCTGCCTTGTGCGCGGCTTCAGCGGCGACAAGGTCTTTGCCCGCGCCTGCTCCCAACTCGATTAATCGCCGGGTTCGTCTCAACGTCGCTTCAGCTTCATCGAGTTTCGCCTTGGCTTGTATTAAGGCCACTCGATTTTCTGGACGCTGCACACGTTGCAGAGTTCGCTCAGCCAGGCGCAATCTGGTCTCTGACTCACGCAGCTTGCCGTGCATCTCGGCAACCTCGGGACTTGAGATAATGGCCAAGACAGCGCCAGCGCGAACGACGTCACCCTGGCTCACGTTTACCCGCTCAATGCGACCCGATACCAGCGGCGACGCCTGCTGCGTCTGTTGCTGATTGGTCTCGACTGTCCCTGTGACCTTAATCAGGGCAACCGCCGGGCGCTGGGTGACACCTTCAATCTCAATTCCCGCAGCGGCCAATGCTTCGGGTGAGAGTTTTACTTCCTCGTCCGCGTGTTCACTTTCTTGACCCGCGGTTTCGGTGTTCACCTTAACGTCTGTCGCCTTGGGCGACTCGTCGCGTGCCCAAAGCACCAGTGCTAAGACAGCAACGATGGCGAAGATAACTACCAGGGCAACAATGACGAGGTTGCGATTGCGGAGCGAGCCGAAGCGCGAACGCTTCTCGCTGGCTACTTCGTAAGCTGATCGCTCGCCGGGAAGTATTTCTGTCTCTTTAGTAAGCTTGTTTTCGCGCGTACTGTTCGGATCGGTGGTTTTGAATTGATCTGACATGATTGCTTCCTCACTGTTGCTGGACTGGTGCACCCAAGGCAGCTTGCAGGTCGGCCAAAGCCCGATAGCGTTCGGCGAGCGCTTCGGTGAACTCACGCTGCGCATCGACGAGCCGACGTTGCTCGCTCAATAGATCGGTGATACTGAAAGCGCCGATTTCGTAGGCTGCCCGGATGGTCCGCACGTTCTCGATGGAACTAGGGATAACGCCTTGCTCGAAGGTGGTTACAGCGGCGCGCGCTGCCTCATATCGCGCGTAGGCGCTCTGAACTTCTGAACGCACCACCGCCTCGAGGAACTCACGCCTACGCTCGGCTTGAGTAATCGCTGCCGCTGCTTCTGCTTTGCCACCCTGGTTACGATTGAATATCGGGATGCCCACGGAGACGCCAAAGGTGAGTAATTTGTCGCGATCGCGAAGCACGCCTACTGGCGTGTCATCAAAAACCGAGCGACCGTAGGAGTATTTAGTGAAGGGCGTTACATCTGGTACACCCTGCGCCCGTGCCAGCCGCAAACCCGCCAGTGCTACCTCTTCATTCAAACGCGCGAGCCGCAGATCAGGACGTGTCCGAAGGGCGATCTCTATGGCCGTCTCAACTGAAGCCGGAGGGGTTGGTAGTGGAGGACTTGCGATATCTTCGCGCAATCGCAAAAGCTCTCCGGTTGGAATGCCAGTCAGGCTCTTAAGTCTGAGAAGCGTCGCCTGTAGCCGGCCCTCGACCAGTGCACGGCGAGAGCGCAAACGGTCAACCTCGACCCGCAACTGGTTCAATTCGATCGGGGCCGTCTCACCTTCGTTGACGCGTGCCTGCACGAAGCGTGTCGTCTGCAGATCCAGATCATTAAGCTCCTCTAACGTCCTCAGC
>JBGTCM010000019.1:0-3643 GCA_041748795.1 Pyrinomonadaceae bacterium | reverse complement strand
AGCTGGGCCTCGGTGTAATAGCCCTGTTTCCTCAGGGCCTGGGCCACGTAGAGCGACACCAGATCCGCCTTCATCTCCTCCAGGGCGCTAGCATTGTCCTGCAGCGCTTCGTCGAGATCGCGATTGTCCCTGGTGCGATCGACGCCAAGGTAATGGCCCACTTCGTGCCACAGCGTGCGGTAGAAATTTCCTTCCGGTGTTAGTTCTCTTGCCTGTTCGGGTCCCACCGCCGCTTCCAGTGTGGCTGAAGTTCCTTGAAAAATATTCTGGTCGCGCATGATGTTTGTGCGCAAAAGAATGGTGCGTCCATAACGACGCGAGAGGTAGCTTTCGTTAGGCAGAATCGTGGCCGTGTTTCCACCGCGCGACTGTCCAAAGTCAGCCACGACGTCGTAAACACCGACTGGTATATCCTCACGGATTTTCTTGTGGTTCTTGTAAGGCAGCGAGTCCTCGAGTGCCTGCAAACCTTTCATTGCCTGTCGCAGAGCGGTGGTTTCCTGTTGACGCGTGCTGAGGACGTTGAAAGCGAAGAAAGTTTTCACGCCATACAACTCGTCGTCGTAAGTTTCGTATGAACCGATCTGTGCATTCAGGTTCTTAAAGCGGCCGGTAACCCAGGCTGCATCGCCCGATTCGTAATCGTCTGACAACAAATCGCGCGCGCGGTTGCGCAGGTACTTCGCAAATTCCTCGTCATCGTTTTCCACTGCATCTGCGGCTTCATTCAGTAAGCCAAACGACTTGATCAATTCGTCGGCGTAAGCGACGGAATAAGGGAGCGCGTAAAAGGACGCGATTTTACTGTTTGGCTTGGGAATGCGCAGATCAGCCTGGACTCTACTCAACTCGTCTTGAAGACCTGGGTGTAAAGTCGCGAGTACTGGGTATCGTTTGAGTATTAACAGATCCTGGGACACGCTCTTCAAATTCTGAAGTCTCACGACTGTTCTTAGGCCCAATATCGCGTTACGTTTTCCGGGGTAGGCTTTAAGGTATGTCTCTATATTTTCCCTTTTCACGCCCCACGGGTAGACGTTCTTTCCGGGTTCGACGCCATCGACGGGAAGGAAAGGCTCTCGCTTGTTTTCCAGCGTGGTGGCAATCGGGCCCTGGTTGAGGCGATACAGCATGAGCAGGTTTTGAGTTGGCTGCGGAGAACCGAGTCGTTTGTCGAGACTTGTGAGACTCGTTGAGGCGCTCAACGCCTGCGGATGTCGTTGCGCTTCATACAGACGTTGGAAAATCTTGCCCACCTCAATGAGCTTGTCTACAGCGACGCGCTCGCCCGGCGTCAAGTGGGAGATGTCTGGCGCCAGCCGAATCGTCTGCGTCTTGTCGATAATCGGCTGGCTCTTTTCCACCGGCCAGTAACCTGGAGGAAGACCGGTCGTGTTTCTTGTGCGTGATTTAGTTTGAGCCATTGCAAAAAGACAGAAGCTGGAAAGCAGAACAAGAAGGACTAAAGATCGTGTCATAACCATCCTCGGAGCTGGATTGAATGTTGTTTACGATATCTTACAGGGAGGCTTAATAGCTCGCAAAAGCGATGCTAAGACCCTGAGCGCCAAAGGCGCGAAATGTAATAGCCCAGGGCAACGCCCTGGGTGAAGACGGTCAATTCTGAAAGCGCTGAAGGCGCGAAATGGGTGAGTCTAAACACATTTCGCGCCTTTAGCGCCTAGAAGTTTTTACTGCCAATATCCTGGGCCGCTGGCCCAGGCTTTTACATTTCGCGCCTTTGGCGGTGAAACAGCTAGTAGCCTCTAGCATCGGCGCTACCGCGCTCGGTTCTGTAATGCCCTGTTTACATATGTCCGGCCTTTCCTGCATTCATGCGTCACTAAAATCGGGCGCAAAAATGTTTCACCGCATTTCCTTCAACGTTTCCGCGGCTTTCTGATCGGCACTAGCCTTGCACATTGGCCGCCTCATGTCCGCATCATTCTTATCCACTTCAACTACCTATGCGTCGTACCACAACACCGCTGCGGTTTCGACAGACAGGTCGATCTCTCTCCCTAAGCCCACCGACAAAGCGGGCTGGCTTCAGGCAGTTCCGCGGCGATGGCATCGAGAACGTCGACGACGGAAGGTCGGGCGGGCTTACGATATGGCGCTCGAGATCGCGCGTTTGATTCCACTGAGTTCATCGGTGCTCGATGTGGGATGCGGTAGTGGCTACATCGCCCATCATCTTTCCGCATTGCTCGGCGCACGTGTACTGGGAATAGATATGAACGAAGCAGTGGAAGCGTCGGTGGATTTTAAGTGCTTCGATGGGCGTCGATTTCCCGTTGCCGACCAGTCGTTCGACGCTGCGTTGTTTTGTTACGTGTTGCACCACGCCCAGGACCTTAAGGCCATCATGGCGGAGTTGCGTCGAGTTTTGCGAGACGGCGGCTCAGCCCTGGTTTACGAAGACATTCCTGCACGCCGGTGGGATCGCTTTATTTGTGCGCTGCACGAACTCAAGTGGCGCGAGCGCACTGGGCCGTGTACGTTTCACAGCGAATGTCGGTGGCGAGAAATCTTTGTGGAAAATGGGTTCGAAGTGGTGAAAGAGAAACGCCTCTCGCGGTGGCGCAACCTTGCTCATCCCGTCGCGAGACGGCTCTTCGTTTTGAAGCGAGCTGAAATACACGAAAAGTCTGCCGGCGGCGGAGCTTAGCCCGCGGTAGCGGGCCACAGCATAAAGCCTGGGGTGGAGCGCAGCGGAACCCCAGGAAACGTTAAGGGTAATGACCGAAGCCCGCGGTAGCGGCCGACAGCCCGAGAAACGGAATGAACTGCCGGCCGCTCCGCGGGCTGTAATCATGTTTGAACGATGATCCTGGGGTTGCGCTTCTCTCCACCCCAGGCTTTAAGCCATCGGCCGCTACCGCGGGCTAGCCAATCTATATGACGCCGATCTGTCTATTCATTCGCATGAAGTCGAAATTGTTCCAGGCTTCAACGATCTTGCCATCTTCAATACGTACGATCGCGATGCCGGTGAAATCGACTGGAGCGTTACTCGCCGCGACGCCGAGATGCTCGCCGGAGTGTTTACCGCGAACGGAGCAGCGCGCCACCACTTTATCTCCCTCTGCGATCATGTCCTCAACCACCACTTCAATGTCGGGAAAGGCGCCGCGAAATGCGTTATGAAAGGGCTTAAAACCGACAGGCCCTCGCAAGGGACTTTCGGGAACCTCTGACAGGCCGTGAGCTATCCCGTCTTCCGCTAACATCTCGTCGATCGCTTCAACCCGCCCTTTGTTCCAAACTTCGTCGAACCAGCGCTGCAGAAGTGCTTTGTTGTTCTCAGTATTACTGGACTCTTTCGATGAGGTCATGTTTGTGCTCCTTTGAGATAGGGCTTAGATCCGCTAGAGAGGCGCCGACCAGGGAATATAAAATTCCGCTTTTGAGCTTTTGTTTGGGATCACTTAATCTGCGAAATCTGCGGATTCATTCTTCGACCAGGTCCACAGTAATTCCTCTTTCAGAACCGGGCTCACGTGCGAGTTTCAATAACCACTGAAGCTTCTCAGTTTGCTGTTCGTTCAACTCAACAAACTTGACGCCGAATCCCGTGCCTAACCTGAGGTGCCTTACCTCGCCTTCAAGATAAAGCCAATCGTCGTCCGGCATCAGGATT
>JBGTCM010000018.1:0-8877 GCA_041748795.1 Pyrinomonadaceae bacterium | reverse complement strand
GGTTGTTGGCGAGAATACGAGCGGTTAAAGTATTCGGCATGCTACCAGCACTAATCGAACTACAGCGCTTGAAGCGTCTGGATCGGACGGGTTGGACGCTGCGCGGTTTGCCAAATGGCACTGAGTCAGTGGCTGCTCATTCGTTCGGAGTTTGTGTTACGGCGATGATACTCGCTGATGAAATTAAGAGTCGCGGCACAAACATCGATATCGAGCGCGTCCTCAGAATGGCGCTGGTCCACGATTGGGCCGAAACACGCGTTGGTGATATGCCGAAAACAGCAACGGACTACTTTGGGGCAGACGCACGAAAACGCGCTGAAGCTGGCGCTTTCTCTGACATCGTTGACGCTGCCGGCGCGGGCGCGTCTCAATACGCGGCCATCTACCACGACTATGAACAACGAAATAGCGTTGAAGCCCGGTTAGTGAAGGCAGCAGATGTGCTTGACCTGTTGATTCAAGCTTACGCGCTTGAACGTGCGGGCGCCCGGGGCCTGGATGAATTTTGGGAAGTTGCCGAGAACGCAGATTTCCAACTTCCAGGCGCCGCTGCGGACGTCGTTATCGAAACGCTGCACTCAATACTCGCTGCTCGGAACAAGCTCCACCAGCACTCGTCCTAAATACATGGAAATGATGTCCTTTATTTTCGAGAGTATCACCTGGCAAAGCGTGCTCCTTGGTGTCGTGCTTTTCCTGATCACGTTCAGCGTCAGTTTGGCTATCGTCTCGGTAGTTGTCGTAAAGATACCCAAGGATTATTTCAAAGAAGGCCATCCGAGAAAGATCTTACCGAATCATCACCCCGCCATTCGTTATCTCGCGATTGTGGGGAAGAACCTTCTGGGGGTTTTGTTGGTCGCTTTAGGTGTGGTGATGTCGCTTCCCGGCGTACCGGGGCAAGGTATCCTGACGATTCTGCTGGGGGTAATGCTGCTCGACTTCCCCGGCAAACAGACTTTGGAACACAAATTGGTGAGCAGACCGCAAGTGTTGAAGGCAATCAACAAGCTCCGCCGGCGATTTGGTAAGCCAGAACTGGTGCTTGATTGAAATCAGATCCATATTCGTGCCACGCCGTGCATTGGGCCACTGATACTAAGGCGCTTCGGTTGGAGTCGAAATCCTGCGTTATCCGGCGTGAATGCAAAAAAGGCCGCGTTGACAAGGAAAAACGTCTTTGTTAGCTTGAGCCACTAATTTCAGCACCCTGGCGACGTGTGTGAGGTTTCTCCGAGACCCCTGTTCATGCTCAATTCTAATGCTTCTCAACATCCGTCGCTTTCGCGTTCTGTTCTCATATTCATACTGATTTCCGTCGTTTTGTCGGTGAGTGGTTGCGGACTCTTTGGTATTCGCAAGAAAGTCCAGGTTCCTCAACTACTGGCTCCGTTGACTGACGCAAACACTGCGCGCCTGATTGCGGAGGTTAATCGACTCGCATCGGTACGATCTATTCACGGCAAGGTAGACATAGAATTCGAAGACACGTCTTTTGCGGAGGTAGGGGTCGCCGAAAAATACCGCCGGGCTGATGGCACCGTCACCCTGCAGCGGCCGGGCAAAATCTATCTCGTGATCTCTGTGCCCTTCATCGCCAGTGATATCGCCCAAATGACGTCAAACGGCGAAACTTTCCGCGTGGCCATCCTGCAAGGCGACGAAAAATATAAGCGTTTTCTCAAGGGAACGAACAATGCTGCCTACGAACAGTTAGAGATGAATGGGTCAGACTCCCCCGCCTCGAAGGACAAGAAGCGCGAGATGACCGGGAAAGAAACCGTAAGCGCGCTGTCTAACTTAAGACCGCAGCATCTAACCGAGGCGCTCTTAGCTAGTCCAATTCCCGATCCTTCCACCACTGGACTCGTATACGTCAGAAGTGAGTTCTATCAGGAGGAGCCGGACAACAGGCCGCGCGCGAACAAGAGCGTGCGTATTGTGAGAGGCTATTACTTGCTCGAAGAAACCGCGCAACCTGCGAACGGTGAAGCACGCCTCTTACGCCGATTTTGGTTTGACCGGGTCAATGGAATTCGTCTCGCGCGTCTACAAGCCTTCGACGATCGCGGCGCTTTGATTACTGACGTTTCTTATTGGGACGAAAAACCTCTCGGCGAAACACCGCAACGCGTCCTGCCATCGCGAATCGAAATAACTCGTCCTCGCGACAAGTATAAGCTGCGTATTGTTTACCAATCGCCTTCCAGCGTTGTAATAGAAAAGGAATTCCAACCCGAAGCGTTTGTGCTGGAGAACAGATGGCAACTGCCAGAGGTGGATCTGGACGAACGCTTACGCAATAAAGCCAACCCCTAATCGAATTCCCCACGGTAGCCATTAAAGCGTTGCTGTATTAACATCGACCATCCTGGCTAACCTGCTCCAGAGTGCGACGTGCAATCCTGGGTTAACTAATCGGATCACCTGCTGATGAGAACGATTTTAAAGGCTGAGGACTTGGTGAAAACCTATCGTGTGGGCAAGGTCGACGTGCCTGCGCTGCGTGGAGTTTCGCTCGAGGTACACGAAGGCGAGTTCGTGGCCATTATGGGACCATCTGGTTGTGGCAAATCAACCATGCTTCATCTGTTGGGAGGTCTCCTCACTCCAACGAGTGGGCGCATCATTCTTGACGGTGAAGATCTGACTGCGGCATCCGACTCTAAGCGGACCGATATACGGCGCCGGAAGATTGGTTTCGTCTTTCAGCGGTTCAACCTGTTTCCAACATTGACCGCGGAAGGTAACCTGCGTCTTGCCGAGAGGATTCATGGCAATGGAGGAGACGACCCTGAACGAAGACGTGAGGTGCTGCGACTTCTTGGCCTTGAAGACAAACTGCATCATAAGCCTCTCGAACTCTCCGGCGGTGAACAGCAGCGCGTGGCTTTGGCCCGAGCAGTCGTTACTCGGCCGGCGATGGTATTGGCTGACGAGCCTACGGGCAACCTCGATTCGGAGAACTCAGCGCTCGTCCTAAACATGTTTCAGGAGCTGAACTACCGGTTTAACCAAACCATAGTAATGATCACCCACAACCCTGAGGCTGCAGCAATGTGCCGACGCATAATACAAATGCGCGACGGACATATCGTGGAACCCGCCACCAGCGTCCGACTGTAGTTAACCCTTAAATGGTCGTTTACAGGCTTTTTTGAGCAGTCTGGAATTTGTGTTTCATGTACGCCGAAATGGCGTGGTACTTGCTGTACATCAGTAACTGAGGCGCGGAATATTTGTTAAGCGCACTGCGAAAGCTGTTTTTTTGGAATTACGCCAGAAACACCTGGCAATGGGATGCATTGTGCGTTGTTATTCTAATTTTCATCTTTCTGGCGCCAAAAAGTTGGTTTGAAAACGGCGAACTGAGGGGCTCGTTTTTGCATCAAAGCCGGGCTGAGACAATACTGCTGATGAATGCAGAAGTTGTTGAAAGCACAGAGGATAAGGTCAAGTTAGAGCAACAGTTGCGGAAGCTTCGAGGACGCGAGGATCTTAAGGTGTTGGGCGTTCGGAAGCTCACCGATTCCGAAGGTAAAATCAAGGGGTACGAGGTTGACATACGTTAATCAAACCTTATAATTGCCGAGTTTTACCAAGGGGTCGGTTATAATACGAAAAGGCTATTTACCCGGCTAGAGGAGTTTTATGAAGAGATTAGTTTCCCCCATCGCCCTAATGGCAGTTTTGTCTGCCGCTTTTTTTGTCAGTATGCCGAGTGCGAACGCGCAGAGTGCTGGACTGGTAAGTTCTGTCTTGAACCGCATGGAGCGTAATCGCCAATCGCTGAAATCGCTTAAGGCGAGTCTCAGCATGGAGAAGTACAACGCCCAGTTGCGTGACAAAGACAATTACCAGGGAGTCCTTGTCTACATGCCCGCGAGTGGCCGCGATGCATTGGTGCGAATTGAATGGCAAAAACCACAGCATGAGATTCTCGCAGTCTCGAATGGACAGTACACGCTTTATCGTCCGCGCTTGAACATGGCCTACAAGGGCAATTCCAAGTCGAGCCGTAATAAGGCTGGCGGCGTTTTGGGAATGATGTACATGACGCGACAACAGCTGGAAGCTAATTTTCAGCCGGTGAAGGACGTTCGCGAAGAAACCCTTTGGGGCGGAGTGAGCACGATTCACCTGACCCTCGTTCCCAAGAGCAACTCAAGCTTCAAGTACGCTGAAATCTGGGTCGACTCTTCCGGCATGCCAGTGCAAACAAAGATCGTCGAAAAGAATGACGATGCTACCACCATGCGTTTGAGCAGCCTGGAAAGAAACCTGAGACTTCCCGGCGACACTTTTGACCTGAAGCTTGATTCAAACGTCAAGATCGTCAAAGGCTAACGGCTAGCCAAATTTCATAGGCGGGGGCTCTGACGTCCTGAATCAGAGTCCCTTTTCTTTTGGGTGGGTACTCATCCAGAACGGGGGTCGAGCTAGCCATTTGCGTTTGGTTACCCGTGTCGCCTATCCTTCGCGTTCAAGATATATCTTCGAGCATTTCTTTTGATCAGGTCTCCAACGTTCCGCAATGCGAAAAAGTAAATTTGTAGCGCAAAAGCTTCGTCAGTTTGCCTTCATCGGGCGCGCCCTGGCGTCATCTCGCCATCCGGTACTCGCCCACTTGATCCCGATGCGGCGCTGCAATCTCGCTTGCGGATACTGCAATGAATATGACCATAACTCTTCACCGGTACCTCTCGAAGTTATCAATCGTCGCTTAGACAAGCTGGCTGATCTGGGAACATCAATCGTTACCATTTCCGGTGGCGAACCCATGATGCACCCGCAACTTGACGACATCATCCATCACATCCGATTTCGCGGGATGATTGCAGGTCTGATTTCAAACGGATATTACTTCACACCGGAACGCATCAAACGTCTCAACAAAGCCGGGCTCGACAACCTGCAAATCAGCATCGACAACGTGGAGCCGGATGAAGTTTCTCGCAAGAGTCTGCGCGTGCTCGATAAGAAGCTTCGGTATCTGTCGGAGTATGCCGACTTCCATGTGAACATTAATTCTGTGATCGGCGGCGGCATCAAGAATCCCGATGACGCTTTAACAGTTGCACGTCGTGCGGTCGAGTTGGGTTTTTCATCTACGGTAGGCGTAATACATGACAGTGATGGGACTCTCAAACCTCTTTCCGGGAAAGAGAAGGACGTCTTCCAGCAAGTCAAGAAGATGGGAAACAAGGACCACGCTCGACTCAACTGGTTCCAGGACAGCATCGCCGAAGGAAAACCTTACCAGTGGCGCTGTCGCGCAGGCGCCCGATATCTCTATATCTGCGAAGAGGGACTGGTCCACTGGTGTTCTCAACAACGCGGCTATCCGGGAATTCCCATCGAGGATTACACGATGGCGGACTTCGATC
Source organism: Pyrinomonadaceae bacterium (assembly GCA_041748795.1). GTDB lineage: Bacteria > Acidobacteriota > Blastocatellia > Pyrinomonadales > Pyrinomonadaceae > PSRF01. The sequence continues at coordinate 3,487 of JBGTCM010000018.1, read as the reverse complement.
GTGAATACAACACGGAGAAGTGGTGCGCTCCCACCTGCACGCTTCAGTGTGTTCACCAGGTAGGCATCCTGGACAACTGGCGCGACCCTCAGCAGGCGCCGGGCGCCACTAAACCGGCGGGCTCGCTGAAAGACACTATCCACGAAGTGCTTCGCGCTGAGTGATCGCTGCTAATTCCCACTCAATACTGTAAACTTCCTTATGCCAACCGTGCTGCGGATCGCAGATTTCGCTTTTACTTTTTCAGCAACGAGCGAGAAGAGCCACCACATGTCCATGTTAAGGCTGCTGAGAATCAAGCGAAGTTCTGGCTGAACCCAAGACAGCTCGCGTCGAATCACGGATTCTCAAGCCGGGAGTTAAATCAGCTTGAACGGTTGGTCGAGCAGAACGAGTCGTTTTTCCTGGAGGTTTGGAATGAGTACTTTCGTAGACGCTAAATCTCAAAGGGCATATGTGCCGACAACCGCTTTAGCGAAATCCGTAGATTTCGATGAAGACATGATGCATGTCCTACTTACTGACGGACGGCGCATTAGCGTGCCGATAGTCTGGTTCCCACTATTGCTCAAAGCTTCACCGGAACAGCGAACAAAGTACGAAATTGGCATCGGCGGGGCCTCGCTGCACTGGCCGGAATTGGATGAGGATTTATCCGTGGCAGGGTTAATGGCGGGCGCAGATCTCCAAAGTTCTTGAAGAACAACAAGGGAATTGGAAAAGACACAAGAAGGGTACGAAAAGAGGAAAGCGGCAAAAAAGAAGCCGCATGAACAATGCTTACCCTCCTCGACATCCCCGCAATCAAGAATCTCCCGCTTGGTAAGTGCAAAGTGCATCTCGCAAGAGGCAATGACTCTCCGTTCGCCTTTGATGAATTTTTGGCTGGCCGCTTCAAGGAGTGGCAAGAGTATCAAAACGCCAGAAATTTCCAGTGCGACACGATCATTTCCCTGATCGGGCTTGATGGCAGCGATGACTTATGGTTGTTTGGCGGCGCGTACAAAGTTCTCGGCGTCACGAGCGGTACGGAGCCTGCCTATCTTTACCAAACTGAACTATTACCGGACCATGACAATTTGATAGGCCGTATCATCGTCCGATACCGCCGACCTTCGCGCACTGCATACATTTGGGGAAACAAATACGCGCAGAATCTTGAGGTACTTGAGATAAAACGCGAACGCATGTCTATTACTTTCCCCGGCTATAACAATGCCATCCTTGACCACGGAAGGCTAAAGGTGGTTGTCAGCTTACAAGAGCCTTCGTGGAAATCAGCTCTCTCCAACGTGAAAGGAGTCTATCTTATTGCCGATATTTCCAACGGCAAGGGATACGTAGGTAGCGCGACCAGCGACGGAGGGATTTGGCAGCGATGGGAAATGTATGCGGCCATAGGCCACGGTTGGAATGTCCAACTATACGAACTACTCGACGTGATCAAGGGTAAGGGCGCAAAACATGCCGATAACTTCCGGTATTCAATCTTGGGGATCGCCGATTCTCACGCAACAGTAGAGTACATCAAGCGCAGAGAAAGGCATTGGAAAAACGTACTTCTTACCCGCAAGTTTGGTTACAACTCCAATTAGTTCGCGCCGGGTCAGTCAAGTATTATTTGTCCTCAATATCACTAAGCTTGATCGCAACCCGTCGTCGTGTCCCTATCTCAATGCCTGGGACGGCGAACGCTTTGAGTCCCGGATGTCACAGAGCTGGTTGGCTTCTCAGCAAGACGTTGGCGAATCTGCGCAATCTGCGGATATAGTTCGACCTGCTGTTCACGGATGAATCATGGAACACGTCAGATATTCAGCGGCTGCTTGCCAGACCGACCTGCCAAATCCCATTGAGCGAAAGGGAATGCGCTCCAACACGGACCGCATGTTGTCGGTGATAGATTCGGCCGTGGCAGGTGCGGCGCCGTTTCTGCCCGTGCGGTTGGTCGTGTTTCCGGAGTTTGCCCATTCCGCGCCGGTGTTTGAAACAGCGGCAGAGTTGCTTGAAAAGCTGTCTGTCGAAATACCGAATGAACACACCGAGCGCCTCGAAAAAAAGGCGCGCGAGCATGACATCTACATTCAAAGCGGCTCGATGCTCGAAGTCGATCCCAAGTGGCCGGGACATGTTTTTAACACTACCTGCCTGATCGGTCCGGAAGGATTGCTCTACAAATACCGCAAGGTCAACACATGGATCCCTTACGAGGTGCATACCAGTCCACATGATCTGGAAGGCTACGACGAGCCTCTGTTTCCTGTCGCCGACACGCCGATCGGCCGTATCGGCTGCGCCATTTGTTATGACTGGCTATTTCCTGAAGCGATGCGACAACTCACCGCCAATGGAGCCGAGATCCTGATTCGGGTTTCGGCTTACATGGATCCATGGGGCGCTACTGAGCCAATGGATTGGTGGACCATCATCAACCGCGCCCGCGCGATTGAGAATATTGCCTACGTCGTCGCGGCCAATCAGGGCGCAAGCTTGAAACATTATCCTCCGTATTCGTGGCCCGGGGGCAGTCAGCTGGTGGATTTCGATGGGCGTCTCCTGGCGCAGGCATCACCCGGCCCGGGCGAGCGAATCGTCGTTGCGCCAATCGACATCTCGGCCTTACGCCATGAACGAGCAACGCGCCGTGGGCATCACATGCCGGCGCACCTGCGCACTGAGGCTTATCCGGTCTACCAGAGCCATCAGTATCCCTCAACGCTGACTGACGACCAGAGTGGAACTATTTCCTATGAACGAAATCTTCGTTTAATTGAAGAAGCGAAGCGTAGCCTCTAGTTCGCCGGACTTAAAAACAACCGACGGATCTTTCTTTGGAGACAGGGAGTGCGTCGCATTTTATGCATCGTGGTGGCGTCGATTTGCCTGGGCTGGCAGAAGGAATTGCCGGCGCAATCGACTGACGAGAAAAAAGGTTCTTCGTCGTCCTCGATCTTCACGGAAGTCGCTCGCGAGTCCGGACTAAATTTTCAACACTACAACGGCATGACGGGAAAGTTTTACTTGCCGGAGATCATGGGTTCAGGCGCTGCTGTTTTCGATTTCGACAACGACGGTGATCTTGATGTCTTTCTGGTGCAAGGTAATGTGCTTGAACCGGACAGCAAGCCTGGCAATACGATGTTCCCCTGGCGTGATTCCGAATCACCGCGCGGCAAACTCTTACGAAACGACCTAGCAGTTACAAAAGACGGCAAGCGTACTCTTCAGTTCACCGATGTGACTCAGAGGAGTGGCATCATAGCCACGGGCTACGGGATGGGTGTGGCCGTTGGCGACATCAACAACGACGGTTGGCCTGATCTTTATCTCACAAATCTCCGCTCTAACCAGATGTACCTGAACAAGCGTGACGGCACGTTTGAAGATGTCACGAAAAAGAGCGGTACAGACGATTCCCGGTGGAGCGCCAGTGCTGCTTTCGTTGATTACGATCGTGACGGCTGGCTTGATTTGATCGTCGTGAACT
>JBGTCM010000017.1:0-7402 GCA_041748795.1 Pyrinomonadaceae bacterium | reverse complement strand
ATTTCTACGAAGAGGCAGCCTCAGCCTTACGCGTAGGGCGGGGATGCGGCGTCAAAATCATAATCAATGATCGCGTTGATATTGCACTCGCCCTAAATGCTGATGGTGTCCATCTCGGGCAGGACGATTTGCCTGCGGACGCTGTGAGGCGATTGCTTGGCCCGGACTCAATTATTGGAATTTCCACTCATACCCTGGAACAGGCCCAACGAGCCGCTGAACTGCCGGTCGATTACCTCGCTATAGGACCGCTATTTTCAACGCTTACCAAAAAAGACTCTTACACTCCAGTGGGTCTTAATGGCTTGCGTGTCGTGCGCAAAGCGGTCGGAAACATGCCGCTAATCGCGATTGGCGGCATTAAAGCCGCTAACTATCTGGCGTTGCTCGACTCGGGCGCAGATGGAGTAGCAGTTATTAGCGACCTATGGAGGCAATAACCGGGAGCAAAGGAACTCGTAGGTCTTCTCACCTCGAAGATCAACATATTTTACTTGCGTTTATCGAGGTTATGCGCGAGAATCCCTCTCGCCCAATGGGCATCACCACCCGCATCTGACCCCCGTTCCCGCTAACCACACCGTCTTCTGGAGTTAAAGTCAATGAGCTTTTTCGATTTGCCCCCCATTATTGAGCGTATGCTGCTCGTTTCAGACAAGATCAGCGACCTTAACTTCTCCGTTGGCCAGCTCCCTCAGGTTGAAATAAACGGAAAGCTGACTCAGGTCCAACCCCTGGGCATGCAAAAACTCACGCCTTACCAAACCGAAATAATCGCTATGGCCCTCCTGCAGGGAAATCCTGATGCAGCGGAACGGCTTACGAGCACAGGAACCACCGACCTTAGTTACTCTCTTCCTTCCAGGGCACGGTTTCGCGTGAATATCTTTCAACAGCGCGGTGTCTACTCGATTGTAATGCGCGTTATTCCCACTGATATTCCCTCTCTTAGATCCCTCAACCTTCCTTCGCAGCTTGAGGAGATTGCAGAATTGCGAAACGGACTGGTATTGATGACCGGCCCCACCGGCTCAGGAAAGAGCTCGACACAAGCGTCAATTATCGACATCATCAACGAGAAAAAGCATTACCACGTGGTCACAATTGAGGATCCAATCGAATACCTGCACTCGCACAAGAATTCGACGATTAATCAACGGGAAGTGGGACACGACACCAAGGATTTCCCATCCGCGTTGCGCGCAACCCTTCGTCAGGCGCCAAAAGTAATTCTCATCGGTGAGATGCGAGACTTTGAGACCACCGAGATAGCACTAGAAGCCGCCGAAACAGGCCACCTAGTCCTCTCTACCCTTCACACGATCGACGCCTCGAAAACCGTTGACCGAATTATCGGCTTATACCCAAAAAACGAAGAGCCGGTGATTCGCACGCGTTTGGCACAAACATTCCGATACATCATCTCTCAACGTCTCATTCCCAGAGCAGACGGCCGCGGCCGAGTCGCCGCTGTTGAGATTCTGCGTTCAAGCCCACGGACTCGTGAGTACATCGAAACCGGTGAGGCCGACGGAAAATCGTTGCTTGACGCAATGCGGGACGGCAAGTTGGACGGCATGCAGGACTTCGATTCGGTGATAAAAGGGTTGATTGAAAATGGCACGATTTCGTTCGAGGATGGACTCACCTTCGCCACTAATCCAAACAATCTTCTGCTCACATTGAAGGGCGTAACCGCTGGAGAAGAGTATTTGCAGCGCGGTGGTAACTCTCTACCAATGCCCTCTGCTGCGGAAACCGGCTCCATGCTAAGCATGCTCGAATAGACAACTCCACTTAAGCAGACCAACCACAAGTAAATGCCATGATTATTGTTTGTCAGAAATGTACCTCCCGCTTGCAAATCGATGAGACGAAAGTCCCTTCACGTCCGTTCAACGTTCGTTGTCCCAAATGTAACAACGAAGTGAATTCCGCTTCAGGTTCGCAAAATCCCGCGGTTGAGCAAAGTGCCGTCTCTGTCAGTAGTGCGACGGATCCTAGTCGTTCACGTTTTTCGCACCCGAAACCCGCCCCGATGTTCGAGCTTGAGCAAAATGAGAGCCCGGCCGAATCCGGGCCGGCTGTTACCGAAAAATTGGTAGAGCTCTTATCTGGATTGATTAATCAACCGCGTGCTGGCGGTCATTCGCCGATTTCCCGCCCGTCATGGAATCCAAGGCGAGCATTAGTTTGCTTACCTGAGGACGAGCGTGAAGGTTTAGCTCGAAGCCTGGCTGAGAATGGTTATCAGGTGTTTTTGGCTGAGGATACGAGACAGGCCGTTGAACGAATGCGCGAGAATCAGTTAGATGTCGTAATTGTCGATCCTCGGTTCGACGCTACCGAACAAGGTGCGGTGTTTGTAAGTCGCGAAGTAAACATCCTGAGGCCAGCGCAACGTCGCAGACTCTTCTTCGTGCTCCTCTCGGCTTCACTTCGCACGATGGACTCTCACAGTGCTTTTCTCAATAACGTCAACGCAGTAGTCAATGTTAGTGACATTGCCGAATTGCCTGGCTTACTTGAGCACCGTCTCAGGGATTTCAACGAACTCTACAAAGACTTCAACAATGTAACGAAAAACCCCGCCCTGTAGTTAATCATGTGGGCGCGAAGTCTCGAGGGCCATGTAGTGGCCCTCTTTTTGTTTTGCCCTAACAAAATTGGCTGACCCGAGAATCCATCGATTCCAGCACTAGTGATTGGGGCAACAAATCCAGCTAGCGCTGGGCCACAGTCATCCAGAGCGCCTCTGTCAGAGTAGTACCTTAATTTGATAAGCTAGGCCGTTCTTCAACACCAAGCCTCGGGAGATCTTCATGAGCCGAAAGAGTTCAGCAGAAGACATTAAACTGTCTCAAGCGACGCTTGCGGTCCACGGTGGTGAACTAACGGAATCGCAACAATTCGGTGCGGTTGTCTCTCCCGTCTTCCATTCCGTCCCGTTTGCCTTCAAGAATTTTGAAGAGATGCGGCGTTACGCGCGCGGTGAATTGCCCGAAGCGTACTTTTACTCGCGCTATGCAAATCCAACTGTTGCCGAAGCTGAAAGAAAAATAGCAGCGTTGGAAGGAGCGGAAGCATGCGTCGTAACCTCTTCCGGATCGGCTGCAACTTTTTGCGCGATAGCGTCTTTGTGTGAGACTGGCGACGAGGTAATCGCCTGCGACTCCGTTTACGGCGGTACCGTCAAAGTCTTAACTAAGCTCTTCAGCAGCTTCGGCATTCGCTCGCGCTTCGTCTCGCTTGAAGAGGTTGCACAGTTGCCCGAACTTGCCGGGAAACGGTCACGAGTCTTCTGGTTTGAAACACCTGCGAATCCGCTCAACCGGATCGTCGATTTGGAATTGGCCGCGGAGGCTGCGCGAAAAGCGAAGCTGTTTTCGGTTATCGATAACACGTTTGCTTCCCCCGTCCTGCAACAGCCAATTTCACATGGAATCGATGCGGTGATGCACAGCGCGACCAAGTATCTGGGCGGACATTCCGATCTAACTGCTGGGGCATTGGCCGGCGGTAAAGATTTTATCGATCGCGCTCGGCAAGTATCCGTGATGGTAGGAACCACACTTGACCCAGCGGCCGCTTATCTACTCGCAAGGGGAATGAAGACCTTAGATGTTCGCGTGCGCGCCTCATGCAACAACGCGCTCCTTCTGGCAAGGGCTCTTCGTGATCATGCGAAAGTGAAGCGCGTCTATTACCCGGGCTTGGAAGACGATCCTGGACACGGGATTGCGAAGCGGCAAATGAAAGCCTTTGGCGGTGTCGTGGCGCTTGACGTAGCAGGCGGCGAAGCCGAAGTGGAAAAGCTTTTTGATTCACTTCAATTGGTGCGTACGGCCCCTTCGCTTGGTGGTGTGGAAACGCTGGTTAGTTATCCGCTCTACTCTTCCCATGCTGGATTCTCTGAGGATCAATTGAAGGCCGCGGGAGTTTCGGCAGCGACTGTTCGCTTCTCTGTGGGCATCGAAGCGGCCGAAGATATAATCGCTGATATTACCGGCGCGCTCGATAACGTCTAAAATGATAATCCGTCGTTAAAGGAGCACGACGCGTCCTTCCTAACGGTCGGGCGAGTGCCCCGGATTGCGAGCCAAGAAAACGGGTTTATGGAAATCAAACTTCTCGTTTCTTTAGATCTCCGGGAACAAGCGGCCTTGCAAGCGGCGCTCGTCACCCACGGCGCGCCCGATGCTCTGGTGACGCTGGCATTGACAGGCGCGTGCCGGATCTCCTCCGTGGAGGAGGCGCGCCAACTCCGCAAATGGCTTGCTGAAGCACGTACCGCAGGTGAGACCGATTTTGCATCGCTACACGTGATCGAACGCGGACTTGTGGAGTTCGGTGTCTGATTCCGTCTCCGGCAATATTCGTCTTCCTCAAACCATGACTCAAATTCAATTAGGTTACGGTAGAGGCTTCCTAAGTTTTGAGTTTGAGGCAACTCAGTATCAAGTTCTCAGTGGTAACTCCCTTGTGGAAACACCACTCACTGACCTTGAAATCGGCGAAGCTCTGAATGTTCCGATTGCTTTGCCTCCCATCGACGATCTCTTTTCTGCCGATGACTCGGTTTTAATCGTCGTATCCGATGCCACTCGCGCTACAGCCAGCGCCCAAATAATCAATCTACTCGTTCGGAGGCTGATTCAAGCCGGAGTCTCACCGTCAGCTATCGCCATTATTTTCGCAACCGGTATACACCGACGTGTTACCGCTGAAGAGAAGATCGAGTTGCTGACCCCTTTCATCGCTCAACGCATTAAGATATTGGACCATGATGCTGATGACTCTTCCGCCATGCTTTCACTCGGGACAACGCAGAATGGCACCCCGGTCGAAGTCAATCGAGCACTTAAAGATTATTCTCGCGTCATAATTACCGGTGCTATAGGATTTCACTATTTCGCAGGGTTTACTGGAGGTCGAAAATCAATTTGCCCGGGATTAGCTTCGGCGAAAACCATTGAAGCCACCCACATGCTTGCGCTCGACTTTGAAACTGGCGGGAGACGAGCGGGAGTCAACACCGCACTTCTCCAGGGAAATGCAGTCCATGGAGAATGTGAACGCATCGCCGCGATGATTGAGCCGAGCCTGGGCGTTTACACCGTAGTCGACGAAAGCGGGCGGGCGGTTCGCGTTTATGCGGGTGACTGGCGCCTGGCCCATGAGACCGGGTGTCGCGAATATCATGCCGGACATTCAGAACAGATCGACGCGAAACGCGAGGTAACAATCGTCAGTTGCGGCGGCGCACCTTACGACGTGAACATGATTCAAGCGCACAAGGCCCTGGACATGGCGGCCCACGCGACTCAGGAAGGCGGCGATATTATCTTGCTCGCCGAATGTTCAGACGGTTTAGGACGATCAGATTTTCTCAAATGGTTTGAGGCAGAAAACTCCCATGAGCTCGCTTTACGTTTGCGCAATGATTATGAGGTGAACGGACAAACTGCCTTGGCGCTTCTGACAAAAGCTGAGCGTTATCGGATTCAACTGATTTCGAGACTGCCCGATGAAACTGTCCAACGTCTGAGAATGAGTCCGGCGCGTTCTTTGAGTGAGGCGGTTGAAGGACTGCCTCTTGAAGCTAACGGGTACATCATGCCAAGAGGTGCCGCGATTTTTCCGGAAGTTTAATTGATTGTCGCCGCTTCCCGAACTAGAATCAGCCCTCGTCAATGACCAGCTTATGCGGAAGGGGTTCTTATGAGAATCATCTTTGTAGCCTTAATGATTATTGCAGGTTGCGTATGCGCATTTGCACAACAAACGTCCTTGGAAGAAAAGCGAGTCCCGTTGAGCGAGACCGCCGTCGCCTTCGACGCGGCGGGAGCTCCGGCGCTTGAGGCTACCCTGCGGACCACATCTCTCAATGGGGCGGTTGATTCGCCGGTCACCAACATTCGAGTCGTAGTAAAAAACCGGAGCGCTGTTTCCTATGCGTTTGTGACAGGACTGATAACTTTTTACGACGGCGCAGGTGTACGTTGTGCGGAAGGCATGTTCAAGGCAGGGGCGCTTGCAGTGGATGAAGCGTTTGAGACTGATGCTCCTGGTATACGCATTCGCTGCGCGCCGGCCACCTGGCGAATCGTCGCTACTAACTTGCTTCCGAGAATGGTGCCGGTCGTCAGTCCCACAACTACCACAAGTCTAAACCTCTTGATAAGTGTTGACGGTGAGGAGCACCCTATCCAATTAGACCGCCCGATGGTCGTCAATTTGGGAAACGCTCAGCGTACAATCATCGTCCGAAAGTCGCCGTAAAGGACTACCCTCTTTCCATCCTTGACCACCTAAGTTTTGAGTTCTAGTATCGATTCCTACAACCAACTCTTCGAAAGGCAGGTGGTTATGGCAAACGATCAAGGAACAAAATGCAAGCATCCGGCCTGCGATTGCCCGGCAGCAAAAGACAGCAAATATTGTGGTGAGTACTGCCAAGATGCCGAAAAAGCCGGTGTAATGGAAATTGGATGCGGTTGCGAACACGCAGCGTGTAAAGCTTAAGCAAACCTCTCGCATTAAGTAGATCGACCGTTAGTTCAAATCCACTGAACGTTACCCCCCTTAGCGAATCCCTCCCTTTCTGATTAGCAATTGCAATGAATTTGCAAGGTCGCCGTCGCCTCGCTAACGGCAACGCCTCCTAAGATTTTCTCATCCCGTCAGTGGCAATCGGTGCTTTTAGTTTTCCCGATTCAATTCCACGCCGGTTGCCATATTTGGCTTGGTTCAAGGATGAGCCGGCTTTTAACGATCTATGCAGTCAACACACACCTTTAGTGTGGTAACCAAGAAGAGGTAACCTATGAAGAGAAGCATTTTGGCTTTAAGTCTTTCGTTAGCCTGCGCCGCAATGGCTTACGCGCAGAAGGCCGAAACCCGCGCGGGCGGACAGGGGAGTTCAGACACTACCGCATCGCTCGGCCAGGGCACCAAGAGCGTCAACCTTGAATCGGGAACGCTCTTAACGGCGCAACTTGAGAACACTGTAGACGTGCGGAGAGCTAAGGTCGGCGATCGAGTGGTCATGAAAACGACGCAGGCCATCAAATCTCAGGGCCGCACCGTCGTTGGCAAAGGAGCGCGATTGATAGGCAACGTTACGGAAGTGGCTCAGAAGAGCAAGGGCAATGGTGAGTCGCGTGTGGGCATAATCTTCGACCGCCTTGAGCACGGGGCTTTAGCGGTGCCCATCTCCGCCACTATAAGTTCGATAACGAGTGCCAGAACAAGCGCAGGCGCCGGCAATGACGACATGTTTGCCACCAGTGCGAGCGGATCAGGACGGGCGGGTACCACCGGTTCCGCGTCGAGCAATGGCGGCTTGCTTGGTGGTGTTGGCGGTGTGGTGAATTCCACCACCTCGACGGTAGGCTCTACT
>JBGTCM010000016.1:0-6481 GCA_041748795.1 Pyrinomonadaceae bacterium | reverse complement strand
CTCTGAATTGCACGAATGCGCGCACTACCAGCAAGACATTGTCCCGGTTCATTAATAAGTGGTCGCGGATCGGGAAGTATTTCGTCTGCAGGAGAAGTTTTTTTGGCCGGGTCCCGTTTAGTTCGGGCACTTGTGCCCGCCCACGCGGATAAGTCCGCAATCTAAACGAACGATCGGTGGTGATAACTGCGACGCAGATCCAGGAGGCTATTGTTCGAGAATTCTGAAGGAATACTCGGCGACGGATTCGGCGTTCCCAGCGGCGTTAATGCCCTTTAGCTCGAGAACGTAGTCTCCGCGACGGAATAGACGAGCAGGAAGAGTCATAACAAGTGTTCGATCGCCGGCAGGCTTAACAGCGCCACTCCACACGCGTGCTCCATCGGCCAGTGAGAGTAAGACGCGATAGTTCTTAAAGTCTGTAGACGCTCCTTGTTCGAGCGACAGATGCAATTGAACTTGAGTTGTACCGGGCGGAATTATGAGGTTCCTGGCAGAACTTCCATCGCGTGATAATCCGGGCGTGAGGATGAATGTTGCGGTGACAGGCCTTGCAGGTTCTATGGCGTTCTTCTGGACCGAAGGGGAGGGAATCGGCGGTGCCGTTGGAGTTACTAACACCTTGCCAGGTTCAGACACATTGTCTTTTTGTGGAGCGACCGATGAAGGACCAGACTGAACTGGTTGGTTCAGCACCTGTTGATTCCCGTCGTCAATTCCGTTTCGGTTGATAAAAATCCAGACGACGCCTATTGCGAAGGCTAACAACACCATTGCCGTGGCCCATGCTAATGGTCTATGAAGCCAAAAATGTTGCACAAACGTTGACCACCCTGATTTAACGACAACGCCGCTGATCGGCTCGCCTCGCTTTTCGACAAGAGACTGTCTCAAAGTTTTTGCAAACTCTAATCGCTCCAGGTTGTGTGGCACGGAAGGAAAGTGTGCTTCGAATAGTTTTCGTTCCCCGGCGGACAGCTCATCCCCCGTGTAGGCATCGATCATTTCATCCTCGGCCACGAGGAGGCGTTCGAAGAAGTCGTCATCGGAGATGATACGGTCTTCTACGGCCGCGCGTTCGCCCTCGGAGAGCCGGCCCAGCAGAAACTTATTCAGCAATTGTTCTTTGTCGAAATCTGGCATCTTCCAACTCTTAGTGGCCGGAACCGTTGAATCGTTTCGTCAGTCGGGCGAACTTCTCATGCAATTCGCAACACAGTCCTCAAGCTCCAGCCTTATTCGGTGGGCGCGAATTCTTAAGGCGTTGAGCTGTATTCCAAGTTTTTCAGCGAGCTGTTTTCTCAGCTCAATTTTCGCGCTTTTCTCTTTGCGATGATAATCGACGATGAGGGCGCGGCTTGAGGCAGGAAGATCAGAGAGACAGGACTCGAAGCAAACCAGCCGCTGCTTCGCAGACTCTGCCTCGGGCGTTGTCTCCAACCGTGGCAGTTGATCGAGAGTCACACGTTGTCGTCGCTCGGCCTTAACCGATTCCAGCCATACAAGACGCGCTACCCCTCCGACGTATGCCTGGATGTCCCGAATCACTTCGCCGGACTCGATCTTTTTGGCAACGCGATTCAGCGTCTCATCGCTCAGATCCTCAGGCGAGACGCAACCACGCCATTGAAACAACCTCACCAACTTGCTCCGAATTTTTTCGTACTCCCGCCCAGCTTGCTCGCGATCCGGATGAAGTGTTGCGAGCAAACGGTCCAGGCTGTCTTTAGTCAGAACCCATGTCTTCGAGTGGGGCTCCATAACTTTTCGGCAAGCATCGGGATGAACCGTTTAAGAAAGGTGTGGGACGGTAGGTTATTTCCAATCCCCGTGCAGAACAAAGGCCGCCCAGTAGTATGGCGATTGCCAACGCCGCTGTTGGAACATTTTCAATTGGGCGCTTCTAAGTGCTGCCGCAGGTGGTTTCCCATCCTTTAATACTGCCTGGTAGAAATACGACATCAGTTCAGCAGTAGCCGCATCATCTACCTTCCACAGGCTTGTTCCCACGCGTGATGCACCCGCGTACATGAAGCCTCGGGTCAGACCGATCAGGCCTTCGCCTCTAATTTCTTTGCCAAGGCCAGTTTGGCAGGCACTTAACATCACCAGTTCCGCAGGCAAGTTCAGATTATATATTTCGCGGAGTCGCATGAACCCGTCCTGCGGCCGTCCCTGCTCGTCAACTAAAGACAATACGATGGCCGATAACTCGGGACGCTCGGTATCGAGCAAACCGTGTGTAGCAAAATGCAGGATCCGATACTCAGCCAGTGCCGGACTCTTGACCGTCGCGAGACTAGCGCGAAAGTTGAGCGCAGCCATGCCTTCTCCGGGAGGTGCTGCGGCCAGTATGGCTTCCGCTTCTCGACGTGAGAAAGGCAGGCGAGGCAAATTCGTCTCAGCTGTTTTGGCCGCTACCGGTTTTCCTGCACGCTGATTCACCCGTATGTCGTCCAGGTCGAAGACAGGATCAGCCAGCACCGCAACAGCTTTGCGCGTCGCGGGGCGAGCGGTTCGTTCTTTCCGCAAGACTGAAATTACCGACGCCGAGGGCAGGCTAATGATTTCATGATCTGCGACCAGCGGCAAAAACTCAGATGTCTCGGCAGAAGATACAGTTCTGGGGGCGGGTAGCGCTGCGAAGGGCACGTATTGCAAAGCACCGTCGCTCACGATGAGCAACCGTTTCGATTGAAAACGAGTGGCGACCTGGCTAAAGAGCATGCGACTTAATTCTGTGGTCGACTCACGGAATTCTTTCTCTGCATGCTCCAGTCGCTCTCGACGTTGTTCGAGTGATTCATCTTGTGGTCGCTGATTGCGCGCGTTTACTGACTCCGTCACGCTGCGCGCCACTCTTTCCACTACCGCGCGAGAAGGCAACTCATACAGGTCGATATTCGCAGGCGTTACCGCCCAGAGAAAGCTACGGGTTTCTCCCAGCCTGAATTCAAGCAGCACGGTTTCGTTGTCGAGTGTTTGCTGGATTTCCTTAAGGCTAAGCGTTTTCGGTTGCATGAGAGCGGCGTACCGGGGACTCGTTTGACGGATACGCGATTGCGTTTCCGCATATTCCCTGGAAAGCGCCGCTAATTCTTCGATCAAGGCTTTGGCCTGTGCCGGCGTGTGCGTGCCGCTCAACAACTGCACTTGCTCTTCCGTGCGCTCTTTCAACTGACGCTGGAGCGACTGTTCGCGTTGGAAAAGTTTTGGATCTACGCCGCGGCGTATGTCCGTGCGTGCTTCCTGGAGCAGCTCTATCAAGCCACGCGCTCGCGCCCGTTCGCTTGCCTGAAGGGCTAAGGCGTCGTATCCGTCACTCGGGACTTGCCGGTGCAGTTCGGCCAACAGATCAATGTAGAAGTCGTAATATTTTTGCACCGTCGCGAAGTAGGAAACGCGCAAATCGTTGCTGCTAATTCTGGCGCGCACCCCTTCGACGAGGTTGATTGCGGACATGATTCCAGCAAGTGCAGCAGGCATCCGCCCGCGATCACGCTCGAGGCGCGCGATCCAATATAGAGTCAGCGCTTCACCCTGTTGGTCGCCGGTGGCGCGTCTGAGCGGCAGCGCTTGATTGAAATAATCAAACGCCTTTTCTTTCTCGTTGGAGCCGTAATAAATTTCGCCTATGTCCGTGAGGGTTTGGGCCTCGGTGTAGCGGTTGGCTGTTTGACGTTCAAACGCGAGGGCCCGGTTGAGGTAGTCAAACGCTTTCTGCCTATTTCCCAGCCGCGCATGAAGGACACCGATCAGCCTTTGCGTGTAATTCAGTCCACCGCGGCTTCTTAGTTCCTGCTGCAGAGCGAGTGCTCGTTCGTAAAACTCCAAAGCCTTTTCGTTCTCGCCGCGCGAAAAATGAACAGCGCCTATGTTGGTGAGTAGTCTGACTTCTCTCGGCCGGCCGCCAATTGCCCGGTAGAGTTTGAGAGCTCTGTGGTAGAACTCCAGCGCCCGTTCACTTTCTCCCAGATCAAAATAGACCGACCCTACGTTTGCCAGCGTATTGGCCTCTCCACGCCGGCCGCCGTTCACGCGCAGCAGGGTAAGTGCCTGGTCGTAATAGTCCAGTCCTTTTTGAATCTCTCCCAGCGCGATGTGCAGCGAACCGATATGGTTAAGCGAAAGCGCTGAACCACGGCTGTCCCCGGCGTCTTTTCTTAGAGCGAGAGCCTGATGGTGAAAGGCCAGCGCCTCGGCGTGACTGCCGAGTGATTCGTGGAACAACGCGATGTTGTTCAGCACTGCCGCTTCTCGTTCACGCTTGCCCGACAACCGAAGAAAAGGTAGCGTCTCCCTATACTTGCTGATCGCGTTGCGTTTTGATTGCTCTGTCCGTTTGCCGAGCAGACGCCGCGCTTGCTGTATCAACAACTCCGCAGACACATAACTTCTATCCTGGGCCGTAGCGGTGCGAGATTGAGAAACGGTCAGCTGGTAATGCCCACCTGCGAACCCACTGTCTCTTGAACGAACGACAATGCGGTAGACGCCTGAAACGTCCGCGAGCACCGGTAGAACTTCCGTGCCGTCGGCGTCATTAGTTGTGTTTAAGCTGAAGATAACCTTGCCATTTACTCCGAAGAGCGTCACGCCAACGTTGCTCCCTCGCTGACTAATATTGATTTGGACAAAGGATCCGGCGAGGCTTTCAAGGTTATAGGAGTGTATTTCTCGCGGCTTGATTTCTTTTTCCAGAGACTGGCCGGGTTGAAGCTGCTGGGAGGCTACTTGTGAGGTAGCTTTCCCTGATTGTTGGGCCCCTGTCTGAAGTTCGGGGATGCAGCACAAGAGCACCAGGCAAACCAGCATCAAGGGAGGTGACTGAAGGGGCAATTGCGCGAGCGTCAAAAGAGTTCTCCCGGCGAGTGTGGATCGTTTGGGCTGTGCGACAGAATAAATTCTACGCCGAACACCCAGAGTAGGGAAATAATATGTGAAAGAGCGCTACCATCGGTACTCATGCAGTTTGAGTTGACGCAACTAATTAAGAAGCCAGCGCGGTAGCGCGGGATGCTTTCGGCTACCCAACATAATTAATTAAGCCTTGTATGCATGCCGCCTCCTGTATCCCGCGCTACCGCGCTGGGTTTTGTAATTGGCCAGCGAAACTGCATCAGTACCCTACCATCGCTTTTATTGACGGAGTAACCGCAAGCCTGTTACGTTGCGACACCTGATCCCTGCATCGCACCAATCGAGGAGCTTTCGTGAAAAAATCCAAACTACTTCTGACTGCTTTTATTCTTGTCTCTGGTTGTTTTGTCCCCGGGATACCGCAAAGCCAAAGAACAGGTATGCCGCCTGAACCGACGGAAGGCAGAGGTGTAGTTGCACTGCGCGCCGCGCGTTTAATCGACGGGACGGGCGCACCGCCGCTTCGTAATCCGATCATCATCGTCACTAACAATAGAATTTCGGCGGTCGGTGATGCTGCTTCGGTTCGGATTCCCTCCAGCGCGAAAGTTATCGATCTAGGCGATGTCACTTTACTTCCGGGTTTCATCGACGCCCACACGCATCTTATTGGTCGCGTACTCGGCGATCCGGAAGGCGACGTGGCCGCCGTCAAAGACTACGACGCGTTTAGCGCGATACTTGGCGTCAACCACGCACGCACTACTTTGATGGCTGGTTTCACCACAGTGCGAAACGTGGGAGCCTCGGGTCCTTTTAACGACATCGCTTTACGCAAAGCCATCAACGAAGGCTGGATCCCTGGACCACGAATGATAACGGCGGGCCACTCGCTGGGAATCACTGGTGGACATTGTGACAATAACGGTTTTCGCCCAGGGTTGTTGGAACGATCGATTGAGGAAGGAATCGCCAACGGGCCTGATGAAATTCGCGCTGCAGTCCGTTATCAGGTGAAGTATGGCGCGGACGTGATCAAGACCTGCGCCACCGGCGGGGTGCTGTCGGAAGGAGATGCGGTCGGCACCACGCAGTACAACTTTGAAGAAATGAAGACGATGGTTGAGGAAGCTCATCAGCATGAGCGCAAGGTGGCGGCGCACGCGCACGGCACGGAAGGAATCAAGATTGCGACTCGTGCGGGTGTCGCCTCAATCGAGCATGGGTCATTCATGGACGAAGAAGGCGCGCGAATGATGGCCGAACGCGGCACCTATATGGTCCCGACAATGATGGCCGGTGAAGCAGTTGAGCGCGCGGCAAAATCCGGCGTGCTCAAAGGGCTCCGCGCCGAGAAAGCTCTGGCTGCTGCAGCTGCGATGCGTAAGGCGATCAAGATCGCGATCGCCAACAAAGTTCCGATTGCCTTGGGAACGGATGCCGGTGTGATTCCACACGGCACCAACGCGCGCGAGTTTGTGTTGATGGTCGAATGGGGCGGCATGGGAAACATGGACGCCGTCAAAGCCGGCACGATCAACGCGGCTACGTTACTCGGATGGGACAAGAATGTAGGTTCTATCGCGGTGGGCAAGTGGGCCGACATCATCGCCGTCTCAGG
>JBGTCM010000015.1:0-2701 GCA_041748795.1 Pyrinomonadaceae bacterium | reverse complement strand
GAGGCCGGGACCGGAACTGGAAAAACTTTGGCTTACCTGGTTCCGGCAGTTGCTGCGGCGATCGGGGGACGTGGCCGTGTCATCATCTCAACCGGAACCAAAAACCTTCAGGAACAATTGATGGAGAAGGACATTCCGTTTCTCCAGGGCGTTCTGCCGAAGGGCTTCAAAGCGGCCTACATGAAGGGACGAAACAACTACGTGTGCCTGCATCGATTGGGGCGCGCGGAGAGCTCGCCGGTGCTCGAGGGACTCGACGAAGTGGATTACTTCGACGAGGTAACTCACTGGGCCAAGTCGTCTGATGTAGGTGACCGCGCTGAGCTGGCCAACCTTCCTGAGTGGTTGTCGTTCTGGCGTCACATCGATGCTCGTTCAGAAACCTGTATCGGGCAGAAGTGCATCGACTTCGATCCGTGCTTCATCACGCGTATGCGTAACCGCGCACAGGATGCCGACATCGTTGTCGTTAATCATCATTTGTTTTTCGCCGACCTGGCATTGCGCAACAGCATGTACGGAAGTGTGCTGCCGGATTATTCGGCGGTCATTCTCGACGAGGCCCATCTGATCGAAGATGTCGCGTCCGAATATTTTGGCGCCCAGGTCTCCAATTATCAGATTGACGATTTGATTCGCGATCTTAGCTCAGTTCCTTTCGACGACGCCGAAGCCGATCGCGAGATAACGAAAACATCGGCTCGCGTGATGCGACTCGCGGACAACTTCTGGATGGGATTTCGCGAAGGACGAGGCGAAGAGGGACGCTTTCCCATAATTCCCGGGAGTTTCGCACGCAGAAACAGTGATGGGGAAATGGAAGCCACTCCCCTGGGCGATCTCTACGTTTCATTCGATGGCGCGCTGGCGAGGTTGGAGACAACCCTTGATGCGCTCAAAGACAAACCCGCCGAAGTCGAGAATCTAGTGCGCCGGATTCGCCAGATCAAGTTTGATTTGCAGTTTATTGTGACCGGACAGGATAAGAAGTTTGTCTACTGGACAGAACGCCGTGGCAGAGGCTTCTTTTTACGCGCCTCTCCGATCGATGTATCTGCGATTCTCGAAGATAAATTGTTTGAGAAAATCGATACTGTGGTTTTGACTTCGGCGACCCTTTCCAGTGCCGGCAACTTTTCGTTTATACGTGAACGTCTGGGTCTGGACACGGCCGACGACCTAATCGCCGAATCAACTTTCGATTACCCGACGCAGGCACTTTTGTATTTGCCGCCAAAGATGCCTGATCCGCGTTCCCGCGAATGGGCTGTGGCGGCTGCAGCTGAAGTCGTTAAAATCGTCAATGCGACCGAAGGCCGCGCCTTCGTGTTGTCCACAAGCCTGGCAGGAATGCAATCTTTGTATGACCTGGCGATGCCGGAGATTGAATACCCTTGTCTGCTGCAGGGTACAGCGTCAAAAGGCCGATTGCTCGAAAGATTCCGGCAGACACAGAACGCAGTGCTATTTGCCACGTCGAGTTTCTGGCAGGGAGTCGACGTCAGAGGCGAACAGCTGTCTTGTGTAATTATCGATAAGATTCCCTTTGCAGTGCCGACGGATCCGATTGTGGCCGCGCGTCAACGCTACATCGAGGACGAGGGCGGATCGAGTTTCTTTGAATACAGCGTGCCGCAGGCAATTATCACTCTGAAGCAGGGACTGGGAAGGTTGATTAGGAGTACGACCGACAAGGGTGTTCTTGCGGTGCTGGATCCGCGATTAACAACCAAAAGCTATGGACGGTTGTTCCTGAAGAGCTTACCCGCTTGTCGCATTACGTCTAGTATCGACGACATCGCGACAATCTTTGTCGAGTCAACGCCAACACTTTCTAAGGTTGAGTTCGCGTGACTTTACTTACAGATTTACCTTCAACACGAGCTACTCCTTGGAGTGCGCCGGCCCGACGGCGCTTTAGCCCTCGGCGGCCTGGCGCCGAGCTGCTTGTTGATTCAGACGCCTTGGTACGTGAAGATTTGACCAAAGCGCCGCCGGGCCGGCGCACTCCAAGGAGATGTTTCTTAGGCACGGGATCTGGTTAATCATCTTATGACTTTGGACATTGGACTTTAGACTTTGGACTAATCATGGCCGGACAATTTGAAGTGATGATTGAACGCAACTTCTCAAGCGCGCATCAACTGCGCGGCTATAAAGGGAAGTGTGAAAATCTGCACGGGCATAATTACAGAATTGAGATTTATGCCCGCGGTAATGAGTTAGACAACATCGGCTTGCTGGTGGATTTTGTGGAGCTGAAAGCAGCGGCTGATGAAGTGGTCCAATACCTCGATCATCGCAACATCAACGAGCTCGATCCTTTTGTTGAGTTGCAACCTTCTGCCGAGAATCTGGCGAAGTATATTTTGGAGCGTGTTGCCGCCAAGGTGGGCGACGATCGCGTGCAGATTTATAAGGTTCGCTGCTATGAGACCCCTACGAGTGTGGCGACGTATCAGGTGGAGTAAAGATAGAGATCAGAGGTCAGAGATCGGCGGTCAGAAAACTCAGCCCTCGTTTTTCTGACTTCTGACCTCTGATTTCTGACCTCTGTTCTAGGCCTCTTCGACGAGCGGCGGAGTGCCCTGAACAAATCTCGGTGCTGTGGCCTCTTCGGTTTGCGCCGTTTTCGGAGCGGCTTTCCTCATGTAAGGCTTCTCGCAGAATCTAAAAAACAGCCAGGCAAAAGCTACCGTCG
>JBGTCM010000014.1:0-5994 GCA_041748795.1 Pyrinomonadaceae bacterium | reverse complement strand
TCAAAATAATCATAGCCCGCGAAGCGGCCGACAGCCCGGAATACGCATCGACTGTCGACCGCTTCGCGGACTAGAGATCGTTTGGGGCTTTTCCCTGGGGTTGCGCTGCGCTCCACCCCAGGCTTTACGCTACCGCCCGCTACCGCGGGCTGCGGCCCGTTTTGGCTGGCCTTGAATGGTTCACTCATCGCATCGATCTCTTGTGAAGGCTGAAACAAGCTGACTTAAGAATTGTTAATTGTATGCGTGCCCCGCTTTCGAACCGTTGCCTTACTACTTTGGCGCCGCCTGAGATTTACTTTGATTATTCGTACCACCACGTCGCGCTTCGTGGATCCTTCTAACCGCGGCCGTTTCCTGTTCCGCTTTATCCGTCAAACCTAAACGACGATAAGCGAGCGATAGTTGATAGTGTGGCTCCGGATTACCAGGGACCAATTCCGCCGCGCGAACCAGGTGGTCCACAGCCTCTGTTAAACGACCCCGCGCGAGTAAAGCCCGGCCCAGAGCAACGCGGGCTTCGTAAAGATTTCCGTCGATAGCTAAGGCGCGTTCCAGTTCTTTAACGCCCTCTTCGCCTTCGGCGCCGGTGCGCCTAACCAGCAATGTGCCGATTCCTAAATGTCCTGCGGCGGCCTGCGGGGTGTTAGCAATAATCTGTCGATAAGTTTTCAACGCTCCTTCTACATCGCCTATCTTCTCGAGTGTGGTTCCAAGAAAAAACAGCGCCTGGGTGTCTGAAGGTTTAAGCGTTACAGCTCTTCGGAAAACCCTGGCAGCTTGCGCGGTGTCACCAACGCTGAATAGCGCACGACCGTAAGTGAACTGTGCATCAAAGTGTTCAGGAGAAGTCCTTACAGCGAGTTCCGATGATTTCAACGCCGCAGAGTCGTTACCTCTGACCGCCTGAATAACGGCCTGAAGCACCAGGGCATCGGCTGCACGGCTACGCTGTACAGGCGGCAAGCCCACTTTGTGGGCGGACACCTCGATCATCAAAAGATCGGCAGCGGCCTTTGCGAGCGGCTCAGCCTCGGCTGGTCTACGTAAATTGAACAGTGCCAGCGCGGCGCCATAGAGCGCTCGCGCGTCCTTAGGTCTCCGTGCAAGCACTGAATGAAAAATTGCAACAGCTTCATCGTAGCGCCTGGTCTTGAATAGCGTTTCACCGGTCGCCAACGCCGCCTGTACCGTATCATCATCCTGATGCGTACCACTCAGGCGTTGTACGATTGCAGCGACTTGGGCCGAGGTAACCGGTTCACCCTGGGCCCAGGCCGACGTTGTACAAATGACGAAGCTTGGTACGGCCGCCAAAAGCAGCAATGGTAATAGCCTGGTACGTTTCAGCAGCGTAGCGCTTAACACAAAATCCCTGACAAGCATCTCCGCGGGTGGAGCTTGTCGTGCATCGATCGTGAATTAACGCGGGGGAGGTTATTCTGCAAGCTAGCCTGTTTTTACAGCAACTTCAAGCGCGCAGCTAATCGAGATATGTTGGAAATATAGCCAAAGTGGCGGGCACCCGCCATCATGGATGCCCGCCACTCTTTCTATCCCTCGAGAAGCCTGACAGCTTTCGTCTAGAAAATCAGTCTGAGCCCGAATTCCAGTTGACGACGTCGCTGCTCGGCCGTGTCGTTTCCGAAGTTCCCGCTGTTTATGTTGTTTTCCGGACGGAAGCGGTTGACGTGATTGAACACGTTGTACGCTTGTATCCGGATTTGCGCCGTGAAGTCTTCATTGAACATTAAGTTCTTGAAGAGCGATGCATTCACGTATTCCTGGCGCTCGCCGCGGAACAAATTACGACCTGAATTCCCAAACTTTGGTCCAGCTGGATCACTGGCAAAGACCGGAGTATTTGGCGGACAGAAGAACATACCTTGGAAAGCGTCCGCCGTACCGCCGCCGGGACAAGCTCCACCACCACCTACGATATCGGCCCGCTTGCCGTCAGCCATGATTGAGAATCGTGGGCCACTCTGGATAGTAATGTCACTATTCAACTGCCAGCCTCCTACGACCCAGTCTGCGGTACGAGAAATGCCGGAGCCAAAACGCTTGCCTCGCCCGAAGGGTAGTTCCCATACGCTTGCGAATGTGAACCGGTTGCGCACCTCGAAGTCAGATGGCCCGTTATCCAGATCCGGATTTAAAGGATTGGAGAAACCGCAACTGGTTGGTCCAGTGCCACCAGTACAGAAGTTGCCCGGAGAGTTATCCGACGCATGCGCCCACACATAAGTTGAAAGAATCGAGAGGCCCCGGGTGAATCGTTTCTCGAGTTTGGTTTGTAAAGAGTTGTACTGTGCCTCGCCGATATATCTAATCGCCTGGACAGTGTCGCGATTTGGCACCTGGCGTGAGCCCGGGAAACCATTGGCGGAACTTCCGATATTTGTTACCACCAGCAAGTTTCGACCTCTGGAACCCACGTAACCTGCTTCAGCGAGCCAGCTCGGACGAAACTCCCACTGCACTGTCCCATTAAACTGGTGGAACAGCTCGTTGCTTATGTTTGGATCAAAGAAGACAACGCTAGCTCCCGCCGGAGCGATAAAGCTTTGGCCCGGAGCAATCGAGCTGTTTAAGATAGGAAACGGAATTCCTGTATCAAGATTAAAGTTTGCCGGAAGCTGCGGACACGCCGGCGTGCCGTAGTTCTGCAAGCTGCATCCGAAGCCTGATCCGGTCGGCGGATTTGATTGCAGGATACCAGGGATTCCCGGAGTATCGACGGCATACTTAATTGCGTAGCCGCCACGGAAAACCACGGTCCTGTCTTCCTTGAACCCGCTCCAGGCGAAACCGAAGGCCGGGCCAAAGTTATTCTTGTCACTGTTGACCAGGTCGCGTCCACCGGGTGCGTTCTCGCCTGCACGCGTAAGTGTGTTAGTCGCAGGATTGTAGTTGGATTGGTTGTCGAAACGCTCAGTAGCTTGAGTGAAATAGTCCCAGCGCAAACCGATGTTGAGCGTTAAGCTCTGGTTCACCTTCCAGTCGTCCTGACCAAAGAACGAAATTTCCCTGTTGGAGAGAAATGGAGGCGTACCCGGACTGCCTCTACTTACGAATGCCGGCGTATAACCCAGCAGGAAATTCGCCCCGCCTGAACCGGAATCTCGAGGGCCGATGGGAATACCCGAGTAATTACCTGCAAGGAAACCACCCGCGCCGGTACCGATCTGATATTGCCCCTTAATCGCCCCGGCCCGCCCCGCGTCGAAATTGCTGTTTTGACGAACACGGAAATCGCCACCGAATTTGAAAGTGCTGGTCCCGCGAACGTAGGTCAACGCATCGGCGAAACTAAAGTTATTTGAAGTGAAGTAAAACGGACCACCATCTCCAATGAACTCTAATTGATTTTGGCGTCCCCGTTGAAAGGGTTCTTCGATACCGAGAAGAATAGAACCGGTGCATTCACCGCAGATGTTCGCGTTCGGTATACCGAGCTTTGCCGAAATATTCGGATCGAATCCAAGCGCTCCACCGACGCCGGTATTAAAGATGCCAATCTCAACGCGGGTAGCTCCGAAGCGCGCGTCGTTTATGACACTGGGAGAAAACTGATGCGTCTCGCCCAGGCGAACCCCGCGGGAATTCCCAAATTCATTGCCGGCGCCAAAACCAGAGGGAAGGTCATTACCCGTCGGCGACGACCCGACCGGGAAATTGTTATCGCGAGCGCGAGCGCTCTTGTCTTTGCTGTATGCGAAAAAGATCTGATCGCTGTTGGTAATGTTGTGGTCAAAACGCAAACCCCAACCGTCTCGACTGTATTTCTCCTTGCGGTTGGTGGCGAAGTTATCAAAGATTCTTCCGGTGACATTCGGAAGCGGAAAAGCCTGGAACACGTTTAGGGCTGCCGGCGATAGAGCTTGACCACAGTTTCGAATGTCGTTGGCGACGGCGGGATTGCCGTTGGCACAAAACACTGTGCCTATAGGCGCTACGCGTGGGCCCAGAATTGTGTTGAAGTTTCGTGTCGTCCCGGGTTGCAGCAACTCACCAAAATCGCCAACGCGCATTCTTGTAGTCGGCACGCTGACAAAACCAAAATCACCTGTAGTCGACGGCGTGGCGTTGCGTTGTCCCTCGTAATAGAAGAACCAGAAACTGCGGTTGCGTCCGTCGTATATCGATGAGCCGCCTTCACCAAATCGCGGTAGAAAGACTGGCCCACCAAGTGTTCCACCGAACTGATGTGTATTCCGATTTGGAAGGGCGTTCGGGTTTTCGCGTGAACCGATCGCGCTGGCGAATCGGCCCTGGTAATACTCGTATCCCGTTCCGTGCACACCGTTGCTGCCGGATTTCAAAGTCGTGCTAATGATTCCGCCGCCGGCACGCCCGCCTTCCGCAGGCGCTACACTGGTTTCAATCTTGAATTCAGCAATTGCGTCAGGCGGAGGGTAGATTCCAATTTGGCCAAATTGACCTTCGTTGTTGTCTGTGCCATCAAGGGTAAAGTTGTTGTTGGTTGGGCGCGCACCGTTCACAACCAGGACTGAACCACCAGATTCACGAAAACGCGTTGACTCAGTTGATGTGCCGGTAGGATTGCCACCGGCTTCAAAATTTCCGCCGCCTCCCAGCACGCCGACAGCGGGGCGGGTAACGCCGGGCGATAGTGTCGCGAGCAGTGTAAAGTTGCGTTGAGGCATCGGGAGATCGGTGACTTGCCTTCCGGTGATCAGGTCACCACGCACACTGGTTTCACTCTCGGTTAAAGGGGCGCCCTCGCTCGTTATCGTTACGGTTGCGCCGGTTGCTCCCTCTAATGACAACTTAACATCCAGCGGAACACGCGCGTTAGTTTCAACGGTTACCACTTCAAACAAGACCGGCTGAAAGCCGGTGGCAACTATATTGACTCTGTATTTTCCGGGATCGAGATTGGTAACCGTGTAAGTGCCTTCACCTCCGGACTCTGCTTCGTGCGTGTCTCCAGTGGCGTTGTTGGTAACCGTCACCTTGGCACCGGCCACCAGAGCCTCGTTCGGATCCTTCACCGTCCCTACAATTGTGCCTTTGTTGCTCTGGGCCATGGCAGCCGCCGCAAGAGCAAAACTTGCAATTAGCAAAGAGACAATTTGCGCAATCCGTTGCTTTCTCATGGACTTGTCCTCGTGTGACACCAACAAAGTAAAAAGGGACTTCGACCCTGCTGGGCCAAAGTGATCTATTGTTACTGACAATCTTACGTAACTTGCTGACTAAACTTGCGGGATGGGTAAAAACCAGACTGTTGCACAGTTTGTTGTCTAAACGAACGAAGTATGTAATACAGTTTACTAGTCGTGTCAACGTTTTTTTTGGCGAGCAATGACGGGGTCAATGACGAGTTCAGAGAACTGGAGCTGGGAGCCATCAATCCAGAACCAATATCAGGAAAGAAATCCTTGCCGTTAGGCGGCAAAGGCGGCTGCAAATTTACCGGCAAGGACCAGGCTGAGGGCGCCTCGCAGTTCGGGTCTTTCTCCCAGCGTGGAAGGAAGGATTGTGACGGAAGGCAGACCTCGACGAATGCTCTGTTTAATTGTTTCAGTGAGCGCGTCTTCGATGAAAGCCCAGGCGCGGGCGATTTCGCCGCCCACGACGACTGCTTCCGGACTGAATCCGACCACCAGATTTGAGATTCCAATGCCCAAACAGTGAGCGGTTTCAATGAGAGCTGCTCTGGCGTTTTGATCGCCGGTGAGGGCCAAATCCACCAGCTCCTTGAAACCCATCCTCGCTACCGCGCCACCGACTAGCTTTTCATAACGTGCGAACGCTGCACCTTCGGATGAGAACGCCTCCCAGCAACTACGGTTTCCACAGGAACACGGCACGGGCGCATGAGGGCCGATGATCATGTGACCAAACTCTCCAGCCGCTCCCCGTTGCCCTCGATAAATTTGACCATCAAAAATTATCCCCGTGCCGACACCCTCAGCTACTAAAACCAAAATGAAATCCCTCGCGTCCATAACCTCGGGACGACCA
>JBGTCM010000013.1:0-2621 GCA_041748795.1 Pyrinomonadaceae bacterium | reverse complement strand
CTCCCGGAGACCAATCTCGAAAACATCTTTCACGAGGTTGAAAAACTCAAACCCACCGCGATCGTGGTCGATTCGATTCAGACAGTTTTTTCGGCAATGATCGAATCCGCTCCCGGTTCGGTATCGCAGGTGAGGGAAGCGGCGCATCAATTCCTCCTGCTGGCAAAGAACCGCACTGTTCCAGTTTTCTTGATCGGCCATATAACCAAAGACGGTTCGATTGCAGGACCCAAGGCGCTGGAACACGTCGTAGATACCGTGCTCTATTTCGAAGGGGAGCGACATCACAATCACCGCATCGTGCGCGCTGTTAAGAACCGTTTCGGAGCTGCGAACGAAATCGGCGTCTTCGAAATGACTGGCCGCGGGCTGGTTCCAGTTGCCAATCCATCGCAGATGTTTTTACAGGAGCGCCCTCAGAACGTGTCGGGTTCGGTAGTCACCGCTTGCATGGAAGGTACGAGGCCGTTGCTGGTGGAGATCCAAGCGCTCGTGTCTGAGACTAAATATGGAACGGGCCGGCGCATGACCCAGGGTGTGGACCAGAATCGCGTTGCGCTGTTGATGGCCATGCTGGAAAAACGCGTGGGGTTGCAGATGTTGGGAGACGACGTGTTCGTGAACATCGCCGGCGGATTGGAGGTTGATGAACCTGCGGTTGATCTGGGCGTGGTCGCAGCGATCACTTCCAGCTTTAAAGGTATTCCAATCGATTCGCATACGGCAGTGTTTGGTGAAGTAGGTTTGACGGGCGAAGTGCGAGGAACAACGCAGGCCGTCGTGCGGGCTCGCGAAGCCCAGGCGCTCGGATTCAAAACGATCATCATGCCGTCGTCGAACACTGCGGGTTTGGAAAGGATGCTGGGAATTCGCGCTATTGGTGTGCGGTCGGTTGGAGAAGCGCTCGAGGCGTTGTTTTAAGAGGATGTGAAATGGTATGAACCCGCGAAGCGGGTGGCGGCATAAAGCCTGGGGTGGAGCGTTAGCGGAACCCCAGGAACCTCCCAAGAAAAGAACCTGAGCCCACGAATGTGGGCGCCAGACCAATAGTCATCTCTAACCGAGCCAGCCGGGCGTGGGTGCAATCCGACCCGGAATCCAGGGCCGTCGGCCGCTCCGCGGGCTGCAATTGATGTCCGGCCTTTATCCTGGGGTTCCGCTGCGCTCCACCCCAGGCTTTATGCCGCCACCCGCTTCGCGGGTTAAGCAAACTTAAAACAGTTGCACTTGATCTCCTTCTTTCACGTTACCTGAGCTGATCACACTCGCGTAAATCCCCAGGCTCTGATTAGCGTCCTTCACAATTGAACGCAGCACGCTCGGGTCTTTCGGTAAGTCACGTTGTGCTTGCATAGTCATGCCGCAACGCATCGTCGGTATTTCACATTTCAGCTCAACCGTTCCGATACGCAGTGTTTTGCCTGACCAGTCTGGTTCGCCCAGACCTTGTATACCTGCCGCCGTTTCGATGAGAAAGTTTGGCCGGAAGCGTCGCACATCCCAAACAGCGTCGCGATTTAACCGCGTCATCGCGTCGAGTGATGCTGTTGTGAGAATGTGAATTGGAAACGCATCGAAGTAAGTGCCGAGCGGGGAAGTGAACTCAAGAATTTCGGGTGGCAGAATTGATATATCCGGAATTGGCTCGTGCGCTTCGCGGCTAAACGTTTCTCGAAGGTCCTTATTCATGCTGCCAAAGCTGGTCATCGCCCGCAGCAGTGCGCGAAAAGCACCGAAGCGTCCCATCACTCCGGCAAGACGTGCTCCTCTTTTGTTTCTGCGGTAGTGAGCCTTGTTGCTTGCAGGCTGTACCGGCCAGAGTGTCAGGGCCTTGCCCAGTACTTCCGATAACCGTGCGTTGACGTTCGCTGAGTCACTGCCGATTTTTGTGCCATCAGGGAAGGTGATATCAACGGGAGGTATTGTGTCGTTCGCCGGTTCCTCACGATAACGCGCAGCGCATTGCATCAGCATCGGAATCTGCTTGCCGTTGGTAATCTGGTTAAGCAACTCATCTCGCAGCGCCCAGCCTCGATCACCAGGAATCCCTTTTGATTGGACTGCGCATGCGCCGAGCCTGTCCCCAGCCATGGACTTAACCGGGTGCCGCCATATTTCTTTTACTGTTCCAATGATCATTAGACTCGTCTTCGGGGCAGTAGCCCGACCGTTAGGAAGGGCTTTGTGTGACGCAGGAAGCCACGCACCTCCCTAACGGTCGGGCTACTGCCCCGTACAGCTTATGGACTAGCGAAGGTGACTTTTGATCTTTTAGGCAAACACCTTGAGAGCGGGCTGCCGTCCCGTAGGGACCTAATGTTTATAGATCACGGTACAAGCTTCGGCCGCTCCGGCGGAGCGGCATGTTACTGGTTTGGACTGTGCATCCGTTGGAACATCGCACTCCTACGGAGCGCAAGTCTTATGATTGGAATGCATTGTCTATAAACATCCGGCTCCTACGGAGCTATCGGTCCGCAGCTACGCGACAGAATTGACGCGACTTGATATTATTCGCAGCCGTTCAAAGTTACAAAGCTCCAGCGCCAACTCAAAGGAGTCTCCCTCTATGTTAAAGACATTGTTTGACCGGGTTCGTACGCCTGCTAGTCTTTTCTTTC
>JBGTCM010000012.1:0-2289 GCA_041748795.1 Pyrinomonadaceae bacterium | reverse complement strand
CCGGGCCGAATTGCCCAGCAGCAAGCAGCTGCTGCGTTCCACTATCATCGCCATTGTCGTTGCTGCCCTCCTACTAGTGACGGTTGTCTTGCCTAGCGAATACGGTATTGACCCCACGGGCGTAGGCCGAGTGCTAGGTCTCACAAAAATGGGTGAGATAAAAACAGCCCTGGCCGCCGAAGCCGAAAAGGACCGAGCAGCTCAGGCCTCCCAACCTCCTGCTGAGCCGGCATCTACGGCGCCTGTCGGATCTGCTGAGAAGCCTGTGAGCAGTTCAAAAAAGGATGAGATAACCGTTACCTTGAAGCCGGGCGAAGGTGCCGAAGTTAAGCTGCAAATGGCGAAGGGCGCCAAGGCCAGTTATGAATGGGCCAGCACGGGCGGCCCCGTTAACCACGATACTCACGGCGACAACTCAACCGGGGCCAAGCATAGCTTTAGCAAAGGCAGAGAGGTTGAGCGCGACGCTGGTGAATTGGTCGCACCCTTTGACGGTAACCACGGTTGGTTTTGGCGAAATCGTACCGGTGGCGAGGTGACCGTCACGTTGAAGGTTAGTGGCGAGTACCACAGCGTTAAGCGGGTGGCATAGAAAGCCAGTAGAAACACGCGGGCGGGGAAATTGACAACCGGCTGCCGTATCGACTATTGATAGTAGTTGATGGAACACTACAGTTTCCGCTCTCCCTTTAGGTCGGCCGGGAGGAAGTATTGCTAATGGGAAATAAGGATCCAAAGATTACAGTTCGAGGTTTTAACCCGGGTGCGCGTGGCGCGGGGCAGGTGCTTGGCGAGCTTGAGTCGGCGGTGATGGAGGTTCTTTGGATCGAGCCCGAGCAAACTGTGAATGAAGTGGAGGAGCGATTACGAAACAAGCGAGATATCGCTCACACGACCGTCTTGACAACGCTCGACCGCCTGTATCAGAAGGGCTATTTAACCCGGCAGAAGGAAGCTAAGGCCTTTGTGTATTCACCACGTTACACTCGTCAGGAATTCGAACGCACGATGGCCCAGGAAGTATTGGGGGCGCTCATCGGACATTCCGCGGAAACGGCGCTCTCTACTTTTGTGGATCTAATTTGTAACGATCCAGGCGGGCTGGAACAACTGGAACAGAAGATTCGGGAGAAGCGGCGGCAACGCGCCGCTAAATAACGAAGATCGGAATCATCTTGCTCGGCACTACCCTATTTATCGCAGCTATCGAAAACTTCGTGCTCTTCAGCACAGTGTTTGCGCTGCTCATGTTTGCGATCGCTCTGACCGTACGCCAAATAACACGGAAGGAAGTGTGGCAGCCTCAAGCTGAAACGCTGTCGCGTCTTTACACCGCCGCTCTAGTTATACCTCCAGTTGCTTCGCTCTGGCTGGTCGCGGCGGCATTGCTTCCGCGGATGTGGTTAACGCCGGAAGCTTTCGCTGCCGAACATTCGGCACCGCTTCATCAACTACATCTGCTGGGCGAACTGACGGTGGCCTTGGAGCCGACACTGGCCTATTCGATAGGCCTTTTTGTAGTAGTGATTGCCGCCGTCGTCGCTTTGACGAATCTGCGTGGAACCTGGCGCGTGAGCAAGGTGATCAGACAGTTAGACGTTCAAGCAGTGGAACCACCAGCGGAGCATGTTGCGCTCGTAAACGACGTCGCTCGAAAAGCAGGGCTCTCGGTCGGGTTAGTGATGAGCGATTACCCGCTTGCTTTTATATGGGGATTTCGTGGCTCGAAGTTGATTCTTTCGTCCGGTCTGTTGCGAACGCTGACTGCGGCTGAGTTGCGCGGCGTGTTGGAACACGAAGCTGCACATCATGCGCGCCGGGACAATTTAGTCAAATTGTTTTTATCGGTGGCCAGCTATGGCTCCCTGGCATTTCCGCTCTCCCGACTAATCATTGACTGGCGCGGGACCGAAGTTGAAATCCTATGCGATGAAATGGCCGCTCGACGCACCTCCGAGCCGTTAGAGATTGCCGAAGCCCTGGTGAAATTACGACGGCAAACCATGACTGCTGGCGCCACTTCCGAACTTGCCCCAACCCAAGCCGTCGCATCGAGCTTTGTTTCAAATAGCGCGCTGACGTTCGAGCGTCGCGTGAGTCGTTTGCTCACATTGGTAGACAGTCCCGTTTCAGCGTCTGACATTGCATCACAATCCTATGCGACGCGCACTGGAATAGTTCTTTTGGCGTTCGGGATCGTCACCCTTTCTGCCATGCTCCTTTTCGCTCCACTCTCCGTACATCACGCGACGGAAGCACTCATCGAAATCTTCAAATAGGTAGGACTGC
>JBGTCM010000011.1:0-7299 GCA_041748795.1 Pyrinomonadaceae bacterium | reverse complement strand
TCCCCTGACCGGCGACAGGCAAACCGCCGTTCGCTTTGGTGAACGCTGCCGTAGTCCTGACCCGATCGACACCCGTAAGCACGCGGGCCTGGTTCATGAAGTAGTGAAGCTGGTCGTTGGACCAGACGGAACGCACTGCGCTGTTGGCGGCTAACCCGCGGATCTGACCAGCCGTCGCCGAGGGAACAGCAACCATGCCGAGCTGTGGGAGCGTCAACCCACGCGTTATTCCAACGCCTCGCAACACGGCCAAATGCGAATCGTTGAGGCCCTGTTGTGTATTGAAGGCCACGATGACAGTGCCGACGTTAAGGTCGTCGGCCGCCGAGCCGAGCTGAGACTCGAGCGTGGGGCTCAGAGTTGCGGCTAAAGCCGCCGTGCAGCAAATAAATAGCGCTACGAAAGTGGCAAAAATTCTTTTCAGCATCGTCAACTCCTTCTCAAAGCGGGTGGCGTATTTCAAGCTTGTTTATCTGGCGCTCAGAATAGGAAAGAGACCTTGAGAAAAACTTGAGTCGATTTGGGGGGTAACCGCGGAAAACTTGAGGTTTAAACCGAGTTGAACGACAGGGATTTGTAACCCGTTAAGAATCAGTTAATTAAGTTTGTGGCGCGGATGTGAGGGCTCGAGGCAGCACGTTAATTGGTGTGCGGGCTACGCGAAAAGATAATGCGTTTGCAAGGTGGCTGTAACCTCTTGTTCTTTGCGAAGGGAGGGGTCAGAGGTCAAAGGTCAGAGGTCAGAGGTCAGAGGTCAGAGGCCAGACGTCGGAGGTCGGAGGTCGGAGGTCGGAGGTCGGATGTCGGACGTCGGATGTCAGGGCTGACATGTCAGAGGTCGGGGGTCAGGATGTATTCGCCGGCGCATAGTGATCATGTCTCGACAGTTGATCTCGGATCCTTGGCCTCTCACATCTGACATCTGACTTCTGACCTCTGATCTCTGACCTCTGATCTCTGACCTCTGACTTCTACGCCGCGGCGAATTCCGTCTTCAGCGCGCCAAAGCGAAACGGCTCATTAATGCGAACATTGGCTTTACGTCGGGCATCCTTGAGCCACGCGTTCAACTTGTCGGCCTCGAGTTTACCGAGTAGGCGACGTTGAATTTCAGGTGTAGCTTCTGCAAGAGTTTGCCTGCGACCGGCTTCACGCTTTGAGACTTTGATAATGTGAAAACCAAATTCTGTTTGCACCACCTCGCTAATGCTGCCTGGTCTCAAAGCGAATGCGGCATCGTCGAACGCGCGCGCGTGAGAATTTCGCGGAAACGTTCCCAAGTCTCCACCGCGGTCCCGAGTTGCCGGATCGTCTGATGCCTCGCGCGCCAGTGTGGAAAAGTCCGCGCCGGTCATCGCTTTGCGACGCAGATCCTCGGCACGCTTCCGCAGACGGTCCATCTCGTCACGCACGGCTGAAGCCAGCGCTTCGCCGCTGAGGTTCTTCTCGCCCTGAAGTCGCTGTGTGATCACATTGGATCGGGCGGCAACCAGAATGTGCGCGGCCGTCACTCGCTCCTGAAGTTGGAAATCCGGCTCGCTGTCATGTGCCGCGTAATAAGTTTTGATCTCCTTTTCTGAGACCGAAAGTCCGCTGTTTAATTCTCTGCGCAGCATAGCGCCGTAAATTTCTGATTTGATGGTTTCGCGATACTCATCGCGCGTCAAACGATGTTCCTTCAGATAGGCGTCGTACTTCTGATCTCCTCCCAACTCGGTGATCGCCCGCTGCTCGGCTTTGCTGAACTGCTCGGCCGTGATTGACAATCCGCGTTGCTCTGCGTGTTGCCTGATAATTGCGCGATCAATCAGTTCGGAAACAATTCCTTCGCGAAGCTCGGCAAGTTTGCGCCGGCCATCGTCGGAATTTGGATTTATTTCCAACGCCTCAATGCCGTTCTTTAAGTACATTTCATAAAGCGTGGTTGGAATGGAATGGCCGTTAACGATCGCCACCACGCGTGGCAGTGGACCCACGGCATTCAAATTAGCCGCCGGCGGTGCCTTGGTCGTGCATCCGATGAGCACAACGCAGAAGGCAAGCGTGGCGGCCGAGTGTAATCGGTTATTGCGTCGTACTGACAATTGCATTACGAACATCCGCGTCGTTCGCCTTAGGACAAACCCTGTGCCGAGCTGGTTTTTTACTGTTGGGTCTTCGGAGCCCGAGGTTCAGGATCTTCAAGGTGGTTGAGAAATTCTTGAGTTTGGTAGACACAGCGTGACCTGGAGATTACGAAAACTGGCTGGAATGTTATGTGCTGCCCGAGGGTTTATACATCGAAGGCTTTGACAAAAAAATGGTAGGCGCGTGGGGATTTGAACCCCAGACCCCTACCGTGTCAACGCCGTCCCAGCTCAACTCTCATAACGCGTAATCATTCTTTTCGCCATACATTGACGAAGGCGATTAGAGAAGTCACGCTTACCCTGTATGAATTGTTTAACTCATAAGCGTAATCTGCCAAAAGTCTGCCAAAAATTTTCGGCGCACCAGCATGGTCCCAACCATCATTTCTGGCGCAACCGATTACTGCGTTTTACGGCGACGTCGGCCATTTGCTCATTCTCGAATCCAACAATCGGTTGCGCCAACCGAGACCTGGTCAAACCGACGCACGGTCGCCCGGGGCTCGGTTGGCTCTACAAGCAAGATGGTTGTTCAACTCAATGCTAGACTCATAGTAAGCTGCGCTTCATCAATCAAGATCTCTTGGTTTGCTCCGAAAACTGACCGTTTAGACGCCGGATGTGTTCGGCGTTACGGTTAGGGCGCTCAAGTGTGCCATCTAAGGTGAATTTGCACCGAAAAACTCACGCTATTTCGACCTGCCGTTGATCAAAATCAATACCGCGCTGAACAAATTTTAAATCCTCAAGAGCCCTTGGGAGTGCCTCAAGAATTTCTCAACTCCTCGGAGTAAGCTGCCCACGTGAATCGATTGTCCTTGTTTTCCTTGAAGTTGGCATCGTCGTCCGGCGTGACCGTGCCAAAAATGGTTCGCCGCGAAGGAGGAATTTCCATGAGAGCGCGTCTTTTCAAGATTAGTGAAGCAAATTACCGCAGAGAAGCGTCCACCACTGGAAGCCTTTTCCATCTGCTCGCACCTCTCGCAATTATATCCATCGCGCTAGTCAGCCTGCTGTGGCTTCCGAATGACGCAAGCGCGGTGGACAGAGAGTCAATCATTGTGGAACTGGCAGCTCTGCCACCGAGCGTAGTGGCCGCCGATCAGGCTCGCAAAGAGGGAAGGGCCTTTGATCGGTCAGCCCACGAGCAGGCGATACAGATCGGACAAAACGCATTTCTTGCCAAGCTTCAGACTAACGGGATCGATTTCACTGTTACACAGACACCTCTTTTTCTTGCTGGCGCCAGAACGGAGCTACCGAACCGATTCACTTACCTGATCAATGCAGTTGGCCTTGATGTTCCGGCGTCGGCGGTAAAGTCCATCAAGGCTATGCCTGAGGTCCGGCATGTAACCATCAACGAACCGGTGCGGCCGCATCTGGACAATAGCGTTAGGTATGTTCGTGCCAATGACGGCCCCGGAAACAAGACGATCTTTACCCAAGCAGGGGTGGGCCCGACGCGATTCGATGGAACGGGCCAAGTTATCGCAATCCTCGATACCGGTATTGAACATACTCACCCATCTTTCGACAGCCGTTTCGACGATGCCAACTTCTTGAGTAGAACCGGCGACATAAGGCCAGTGCGCTTGGCTGGGCAGCCCTACGTCGAGGGCGTTAATCATCCCAAGGTTGTCTATTTTCTTCCGCTGACTGCGACGACTAATGAAGATGACGTTGGCCATGGCACACACGGTGCCGCGGATTCAGCCGGTCTAAAAGTCAAAGGACCGGGGCTCGATCGGATCCCCGGCAATACCGACGATCAGATTATTGAGGGAGTCGCACCGGGCGCCCTCCTGATGAACTACAAGATTTGCGAGACGCTTTTCACCTGCGTCGGCACTGTCAATATCGTTACGGCTCTTGAGGATGCTGTTTCTCCGACTGATCTGGCGGGCAACCCTAAGCCCATAGCCACGGTAATCAATATGAGCTTTGGCGGCTCGTCCGGGAATCCGAATGATGCATCGGGCGTCGCCGCCAGCAATGCCGCTCTTGCCGGAGCGGTTCCAGTTGCGTCAGCGGGCAACTCGGGCCCCAACGAGAATACTCATGGTTCACCTGCCGCGGGTCGCAGGGTCATTGGTGTAGCCGCGACTAACGACCCAGGGGCCGCCACAAATGAGTTGGACGTTCTGCAACCAACCGTGTTGCGCTACACCATAGCCGGAACGTCCACCGGCGCCCAGAATGATACTGGCCGACCTGTCGCTCCACAGGACCAGTTCATGAAAGCAATCCTCATGGGGGGTGCACCCGATGTCACTTTCCCGCTGGGGCAGCACTACGTTTATGTGGGATTCGCTGACACGCCGGATCAGGTACCGGCCGAAGTCAATGGTCGGATTGCCTTAGCCTTCCGCGGCAGCACGGTGGACGCCGGCGCCGCTGGAACTGGTCTGTTCGGCCACAAGGCGGCGGAAGTGGCGGCGAAAGGCGGCGTCGCCCTGCTCATCTTCAACAACGTGGATGGAGAGCTCGAAGCAGCGACGACGCAAGCTGCGGTTATTCCGGTCTACGGGATCTCGAAGGCAAACGGGGAATACCTGCGCGACGCGCTCGGGTTCCAGTCCCCAGCTTTCAATAAGGATGATCGTACCACTTGGGGAACGATCTCCGATTTCCCGCTGCGAATCAATCCGCCCGACCCCTCAACTTTTTCACCGGATACGACCGGCTTCTCCTCGCGTGGTCCGCTTGACAACTTTCAGTACTTAAAACCTGATATGACCGCTCCGGGACAAAATATTTACGCAGCCACTATTCCGGTCGGTGGCGCCAACACTGCCGGTGGGACCATGAGCGATCCCAGCCGCTTCATTAGCGTGTCGGGCACAAGCTTCTCCGGTCCCCACGTGGCCGGCGCCGCGGCTCTTGTCAGACAAGCGCTGCTTCAGGCGCAAGGACAAACGCCCGTTTCAGCACCAATGCTTCGAAGTGGCACTGGCGCGGGCACTCAACAGACTCAGAACGGAGTGGTACCACAGAGTTTTGTCCGTGCGGCTTTAACGAATACGGCGACTAATCTAAGACTGGCCGACGGAGAGACCCCTATCTCCAACACCGATGAGCGCACTTTCATCCACGAAATCGGTTCCGGTCTCATCCACGTCATCGGGGCCGTCGATGCGCGCGCTGCCATGGGAACGAACGACGCCAATGGCACGACGGGACCAGACGATGCCACAAATGCAGATTTCCTTCCGACCCACAGCTTTGGTCAGAATCAGGTGATCGGCACTGGTGATGCGGCGCAATCCAAGTCGATTACCGTGACGCTCCAAAATATCTCCGGAATCGCCGGGGGCGGAACATACTCGCTGAGCTTAGTGGACGGTGGCGCCCTGCGAGGGGATGTTACCAGGCCGATCGCAGGGACGACCGGATTCTCGCTGAGCTTGAGTTCAGGTTCCGCGCTGCTTGGGGGAGTGCGAGGCAATCAGGCGACCTTCAATGTCAACGTGACGGTGGATGGCACCCCGACCGGGTTGCAGATCGCCGGCACTGACGATACGGGCGCACAGGCCACGGAGTTTTTGTGGTGGGTTGTGGCCTCGGGTTCGAACGGTGAAGTGCTTCGCATGCCGTTCTACTACCGAGCCGTCGCGGCTGCGCCAACCATTACAGATCGGGAGGCGCCGTTCCAGAATGAAATCCAGGACGACGCAACTGCAGATCAAGTGAACGGCGTTGACAAGGATGGGAACTACAAACTGTCGTGGACCTTCCCGGCTCCTCCCGCAGAGCAGCCCTGTAGCTTCCAGATCGAGGAAGCCACCTCGTTCGGTACGGTGTTTCAGGATGACGGACAGGAGCCATTGGTGGTCGGGACCAACTCTAAGTGGACCGGCGATCCCGAATGGATTTCGTCCGTGCATCCAAACACGGGTACTCTCGGCTATTCGGTGGTCTACATAGACGAATTGAATACGTCGCTGACGATGACTAACGCGGTCGCGATCCCGGCAGGCATAAAGGCCCAACTGGTCTTTGAGTCTTTCGAAGACATTGAGCTGGATTTCGACTATGGCATTGTCGAAGCAAGCGGCAACGGCGGGCCCTTCATTCCACTTGCACAGTACACGGGCGCCTTCTCAGGACAGCGAGTCGTTGACCTTAGCGGCTTCGCTGGACAATCGGTGAAGATTCGTTTCCGGTTTACGAGCGACCCGCTGATTTCCGCGCCGCTCTTCCTTGGGTGGTTTATCGACGATATTCAGATCCAGACAGCTAACTTCGCCACGATCGGCACGGTGGGCTCATCTATCTTTGAATTCGACGTGACCAACCGACCGAGCGGCACTTACTTCTATCGGATCGCCGGTCTCTTTGGCGATCCCTGCACCGAGGTTGGACCTTACTCAAACATTCGCCAGATAACGGTGGATCGAGAGGGTGGTCCTCAACCGGTGGCGCCAACTGCGAGTTTCACAGCCATGCCGAATCCGGCGGAGGTTAACCAGACCGTGAACTTTGACGGTTCGGCCTCAACGGATAACGACACCGTTGGCTGTAACCCGGGAACTAACGCAAATAAATGCATAGTGAGTTATTTCTGGGCTTTTGGGGATGGAGCCACCCAAACGACCACCGGTCCAAATACGACCCACTCGTACGGTGCCCCGGGAACATACCGGGCCACGCTGACGGTCACCGACAATGACGGTCAGACCGACACCACCGAACGATTTATCGAGGTTAACGACGGTGGTCCTAAGCCGGGCGAACAGAAGGTGACCGGCGGGGGATGGATTCCCATTTCGAGTGATAAGGGAAACTTCGGTTTCAACGCCAAGAAGAAGGGAATGTCGACTTCAGGTCACCTGAACTACGACGACAAAGCCGGGCAGATGAAAATCCAGGCCACCAGCTTCAGCTCGCTTTCGATCACAGGCAACCGGGCAACTTTCAGCGGCCCCTGTACTGTGAACAAGGCTTCTGGATTCACTTGCACGGTCGATGTCATCGATAACGGCGAACCAGGATCGAGCGACTTCTTCCGTATTCGCGTAAGCAACGGTTACGACCGGGGAGCAACGCTAGGGAGCGGAAACATCAAGATACACAAGTAAACGAGGGCAGTTCCGGAGGCCGACTATTAGGTCGGCCTCCATTGTTAGCGCCTCGCGCCACTAGCTTGAGACTGGCACGACAGGTACGT
>JBGTCM010000010.1:0-5001 GCA_041748795.1 Pyrinomonadaceae bacterium | reverse complement strand
ATAGCTTACCTGCGAGATAGAGCGAGATTCAAGTGATTAGTTCTTTCCGAAACAGACAGAGGAACGTTGGCAACCTCTCAGGTCGGGGAAGGAGGGAGACCGTTAGAGAACCGAGCGCAGTAGCGCCGGATGCTGAAAGCTTGCTACATGATGACGCATGCCAGAACGACCGCCGTGACATCGCGCGCACTTATTTGTTGCCAAAGGCATCTCCAGCATCCGGCGCTACTGCGCTCGGTTCTCTAACGGCCTCCCTCCTTACCCGACCTGAGAGGTTGCCAACGTTCCTCTGTCTGTTTCGGAAAGAACTAATCACTTGAATCTCGCTCTATCTCGCAGGTAAGCTATGCTGTGAATGAGATTTCCCATAGCTCTTCAGCTTGCACCCGCCCATATCCGGCTGAGTTAGGTTACCCCCAGGCAATGGTCCGCCCTGTCAACTCCGACATCTAACGATGGCAATCAACGGTTCTCTTAGCACAATGAGCTTTTCCGATTTGCTCCAGTTTCTGGCGGTCGGAAAAAAGACGGGTCTCTTAAAGCTCAGTCATGTGAAAGTGGCCAAAGGGATTTATTTTGAGAACGGCGTAATAGTGGGTTCAACCACTAACGATCCCGCGGAATATCTCGGCCAGATGCTTTTACATTACGGAAAAATTGACGAGGCCCAGCTTAAGGCGGCGATGGAGGCGCAGCGTCAGGAACCTTTGAGGTTAGGCCAGATCCTGATCACTCAGGGCGTGCTCACGGCTGCAGATGTGGGAAAAGTGCTTGAGATACGAACGCTCGAAATCATCTACGATCTGTTTCTTTGGAAGGAAGGTCACTTCGAGTTTTACGTTGAAGACCCTTTGCCGGTTGATTTCACGCGGGTACACGTTGAAGCGACCAGAGTGGTTATGGAAGGCGTGTACCGCGCTGATGAACTAAAACGTTACCAAACACTGATTCCTTCCGATCGCTCGATTATGGAATTGTCCGCCGGCTGGACGTCGTCATTGAATCTTGGTAAAGAGACCCGGCAGCTACTTTATTTTCTTGAAAAGCGTAAGTCCTTAGCCGAGCTCTGCTACAACATGCATTGCTCCCCCTTTGAGATCTACGGGCAATTGTATGAGCTCGTGAAAAAGGGCGTGGTGAACGTCGCCGGAGAGTTGCCGGAAATTCCTGACCCGGTTAACGACATTGTTGACCTGCCTGAGGAAGTTTCTGACTGGCTATTACTTGCGCGTGATGAGTTGAATGGCGACAACACTGAGAAGGCCCTTGCGATCCTTCACACAGCTCTGCGACGTGAGCCCAAGAATTCTGCGGCGCAGGCACTCTTGGTTGATGCCGAAAACAAGTTCATCCAGGAGGTCTATACAAAGATCTCGCCGAGTGGCGTGCCGCGAATCGTCATCACGCTTGAAGATCTCTCGCACCGGGAGATCGAGCCGCAGGAAGGGTTTGTGCTTTCGAGGATTAACGGAGAGTGGGACATTCAATCGATTTTATCGATATGTCCGTTTCGCGAAGCGGACAGCCTGCGAATGATAAAAAAACTGTGCGAGGACGGAATTATCGGTTTCTAGTAAAAGCGACACTGTTGGGACGCTTCAAATAATCGAGCGCTCAGCTAACGTGTTGCTGATTTTAGCTAACAGTTCGTAAGTGTCGAATGGCTTGGCGAATGTTGCTACGCATCCGGCAGCGCGTGCGTCAACCAACACCTCCTGTGTCAGGTATGCGCTCAGCACGATGATTGGTATCTGCGAGAGCTTCACCTGCTCGTGAATGCGTCGCGCAACCTCGACGCCGTCCATCTCCGGCAAGGACAAATCCATGATTATCAAATCCGGATACATCCCCGTCGCTTTCAACAAACCTTCCAAACCGTCTTCCGCTTCGATTACGGAGTAGCCCTGTCGGCGTAGCAAAACGGACAGCAGCTCGCGCGTGTCGGAGAAGTCTTCGACAATCAAAATAGTTGGGGTAGCAGTGGCTTGAGCAGTGCCTGCAGGCATTGGTTTACCTCACTTTTAACGGCTGTTTTCGGCCATCGGTTACAGGTCAGTGAGATAAACAGGGCAGGACAAAAGATTAACACAAATCGGAACGGCAGCAACAGGGGTCAAACACATCTGGAGATTTCACAGTTTAGACACAGAT
The DNA here is from genome assembly GCA_041748795.1 of Pyrinomonadaceae bacterium. Taxonomy (GTDB): domain Bacteria; phylum Acidobacteriota; class Blastocatellia; order Pyrinomonadales; family Pyrinomonadaceae; genus PSRF01. The sequence continues at coordinate 2,850 of JBGTCM010000010.1, read as the reverse complement.
AATCTCTCCTGGGGTAAGACAGGATCGAGCGGGCCCGGGTTTTTAGATTACAAGCTTCAGTTGCTTCTTGCGCTACCCTGCAAGCTAAAGCTTGTACTCTAAACAGCTGTTACGGCGGTCCACGCTTGGTTCTGAGGTTCTCAGTTTCAGGCAATCAATTACAGAACCCAGCGCGGTAGCGCGGGATCCTTTAGGCTAGTCAACATAAAGCAATTAAGCCTTTGTCATGCTCGGCGCCTCCAGCATCCCGCGCTACCGCGCTGGGTTCTGTAATTGCCTGGCGAAACCGCATCATGCGCGTCTGCCGTCCCCGTTTGATTCTTACGACCTGTTCGCTAGAATGGCATATTCGTTTATGTCTCTAATTGCGTATGAACTTCCCTGACTCGTTTAATGACGCAGAGTGTAGCTAGAAAGTTCTTGATCCGAGGTGACGTGCAAGGGGTTGGTTATCGCTTCTTCGCGCAGCGCGCCGCCGCTCGTCATCAAGTGATTGGTTATGTGCGCAATTGCCCGGATGGCACGGTTGAAGCCGTCGCTCAGGGACGCGCCGCCGATGTTGAAGAGTTTAAGAAAGACCTGGCAGCCGGTCCGCAGTGGGCATCGGTTCAGCAGGTGGAAGAGATCAATCTCGAGCCAACGACGGCGTATTCTAGTTTTAGAATTGAACGGTAAAGGAGGGTGTCGGGTATTGGGTGTCGGAAAATCTTAAGCGAACATCTGATAAAGACCTGGCACCCGACACCCGACACCCGACACCAGACACCAGACACCAGACACTAATTATTATGGATGACCTAAAAAAACTGATTCGCGAAGTGCCGGACTTTCCCAAGCCCGGCATAAATTTTTATGACATTACCACGCTCTTGAAGCATCCGGACGGTCTGCGGAAAACGGTGGATGCACTCGCCGCGGAATACGACGGGGAGAAGGTTGATACGGTCATCGGCGTGGAAGCGCGTGGCTTCATCTTCGCGCCCGCTTTGGCCTATCACCTCGGCGCGGGGTTTGTGCCGGTACGAAAGCCGAAGAAATTGCCGGCCGAGTGTGCTTCAGTCTCCTACGACCTTGAATATGGCCAGGACACGCTGGAGATTCACAGGGACGCAGTCGGAAACGGACATCGAGTGCTCATCGCTGACGATCTTTTGGCCACTGGTGGTACGGCGAAGGCTGTCTGTAGTCTGGTTGAAGAATTGGGTGGCACCGTGGCTGGCCTGGTGTTTGTGGTGGAACTGGAGTTTCTACCGGGGCGACAGAAGCTTCAGGGCTACGATGTGCGGTCGCTGATCAAATACGATCATTAATGAGCGGGTGTCGACAACTGACGACTGCCCGCTTCGGCTACCATTTTCGATTTACGGTTTACCCACCCCGAGGTAAAGCAAATGAAAAAACTGCTGTCTGCGTTGTTTCTGATTTCGGCAACAACCATTAATGTTTGCGCGATCGATACGAGCGGAGAAATCAACGCCGCCACCGTAAAGATTCTTCCACAGGTTGTCGAATGGCGGAGACATCTGCACCAGTATCCCGAACTTGGCAACCGGGAATTCAAGACAGCCGAATACATCGAAAAGCATCTGCGACGCCTCGGCTTGGAAGTTCGCACTAAGGTCGCAAAAACCGGCGTGGTAGGAATTTTGAAGGGCGGTCAGCCCGGTGCGACTATCGGACTTCGCGCTGACATGGACGGCTTGCCTGTCACTGAGCGAGTTAATCTGCCATTCGCTTCCAAAGAAAAAAGCGAATACAACGGACAACCGGTCGGCGTCATGCATGCCTGTGGTCACGATTCACACGTGGCAATGCTTTTAGGAACGGCGACGGTACTTACGAAGATGAAAGACAAAGTTCCCGGTACGGTGGTTTTTATTTTTCAACCAGCCGAGGAGGGTCCGCCAGCCGGTGAGGAAGGCGGCGCGCCATTAATGGTTAAAGAAGGCGTGATGGACAATCCTAAAATTGACGCGATTTTTGGAATCCACATTAATGCTTCAACCGAAATCGGAAAGATCAAATATAGATCCGGCTCGTTTATGGCGGCGTCTGATTGGTTCACCATCAAAGTCAAAGGCAAGCAGACGCACGGCTCTACACCGTGGACGGGCGTTGATCCGATTGCAGTTTCCAGCCAGATCGTTACCGGACTGCAAATGATTGTTTCGCGGCAATCTGAGCTGACGAAAGCCCCGGTGGTGATCACGATAGGCAGAATCAACGGCGGCGTGCGTGAAAACATAATTCCGTAAGAGATGACGATGTCGGGAACGATACGCACTCTTGACGAACAGATGCAAAGAGACGTCCACGAGAGAATAAAAATCACTGCGCAAAAAATTGCGGAGAGCATGGGTGCTACGGCTGAAGTCTCCATCGACCCGAAAACACCAGTAACTTACAACACACCGGAGTTGGTAAGGGCGACGTTATCGTCGCTGGAAAAGGCTGTTGGGAAAGAGAATGTGGAGGAAACAAATTGGGTTACCGGCGCGGAAGATTTTGCTTTTTACCGGCAGAAGGCGCCAGCCTTCTTCTTCAATGTCGGTGGCATGCCGGCGGGAAAGAATCCTAAGGACGCAACTCCGCACCATACGCCGGATTTCTACATTGACGACAGCAGGCTCGACGTGGGAATCAAAGCGTTTTGCAACATCATTTTCGATTTTCAACCGCTGGCGAAAACGACGGCTAACACTAAGTACAGGAAACCGTCCACCAACTACACGAACTAACGCCAAACTTTGTCGGAGGCCACTCGCTTTACCATTCACTATTCACCATTTACTATTTACCCGTCTTGTGCTCCCGTAGCTCAGCTGCATAGAGCGTCCGCCTCCTAAGCGG
>JBGTCM010000009.1:0-2998 GCA_041748795.1 Pyrinomonadaceae bacterium | reverse complement strand
AGCAGGGCTGGAAGTCGTTCGTCTGTCGAGTGTCTATGAAACCGAACCGTTTGAGACTTTTCCTCAACCCGCTTATCTGAACATGGTCACTGAGCTGATCAGCAGCAAACTACCCACGCCCGAAGAAGTGATGGTTCGTTTGCTCGAGGTGGAAACGTCGCTCGGCAGGACGCGCGAAATCTCGAAAGGGCCCCGTTCAATCGATCTTGACCTGCTTCTCTACGGCCATGTAACCCGCGATACCGAGTCCTTGAAATTACCGCATCCTCAACTTCATCGCCGCCGCTTCGTCCTCGTGCCTTTGGCTGAGCTTGCGCCGTCGCTTGTTCATCCGACTCTCAACCAAACAGTAAGTGAACTCCTCAAGGGGCTGGAAGACACGTCGGCAGTCAAGCTCTGGCAGCCCGACCTGTAACGCAAACTGTTAGTTTGCGGATCGTGCGCAAAAGGTAGAGCCTGAGCTAAACGGACGGCTAACGTGTCGATAAGCAAACTAACAGTTTGCTTTACACTTGATTTCGTTTTGCCGTTATAATGGCGCCACTTGCTAGAGCGCCTTACACATTTCCAGTCTATTTGTTCCAAACGCCGGCTGAAGTTTGCGTTTCGACCGATAACTGTCCATCCAATTCGCCGCCCCTAGGCGCGGCTCGAGAGCTGAAAAATGCCGTATCTGAAGCCAGAACGTCCCGAGAAGGTTAATGCCCCGTCGCTGAAAGCAAGCAAACAACGCGGCGAGCGGCTAGTGTGTTTGACCGCCTACGACTTCCCGACCGCGCGCATCGTCGACGAGGCAGGTATCGACATCATTCTTGTTGGCGACAGCCTGGGCAATGTGGTTTTGGGCTATGGCAACACCGTGCCCGTAACCCTTGAGGAAATCCTGATTCACCTGAAGGCAGTGCGACGGGCGGTCCAACGCGCATTGCTGGTTGCCGACATGCCCTATGGTTCATTTCACACGGGGGCTGATGACGCGGTGAGGAATGCGTTGCGGTTGGTGAAAGAAGGCGGAGCGGAAGCAATCAAACTCGAGGGCGGCCATAAGCGCGTGCAACTGGTGAAGCGTCTGGTAGACGAAGAAATTGCGGTGATGGGCCACATCGGACTCACGCCTCAATCAATCAACAAGCTTGGCGCATATCGAGTGCAGGGGAAAACCGCGGAGGCAGCGCGCCAGTTGCTCGATGACGCTAAAGCACTTGAAGACGCCGGCGCCTTCGCGATTGTTTTGGAAGTTGTACCACGTGAGATCGCCCGGCTTATTACAGAGAGCATAAGTATTCCTACCATTGGCATCGGAGCCGGCGCCCACTGTGACATTCAGGTGCTCGTGTTACACGACATGCTTGGATTGTCGGTTGGAAAGCTCGCACGCTTCGTTCGTCCCTATGCAAACCTGCATGATGTAATGTCTGAAGCCGTCACGAAATATGCCGACGACGTCCGCAGCGGCAACTATCCGTCGGACGATGAGTCGTACGCACTACCGGCCGAAGCTGCGGAGGAACTGATGATTAACGAACCAGCCAAAGAGTCCGGAAAGCCCTGAGTCTCCCTCAAATAAACTATGGAAATTATCAATCGCCGTCAGCGCATGAGCTCCGTCGCGCGCAAAATCCGTCGCGACCAGGATCGAACCATCGGCCTCGTGCCTACGATGGGAGCACTGCACGAAGGACATCTGAGTCTTGTCAGAGAGGCCAGGCGCATGTGCGACGTCGTAGTGGTTTCTGTTTTTGTGAACCCCGCGCAGTTTGGCCCAACCGAAGACTTCGAGCACTACCCGCGCGATCTAACTAAAGACACGGCGCTGCTGACCGACTACAACGTCGACTATATTTTTGCGCCTGCAGCTGAAGAGATTTATCCAAAAGACTTCTCCACTTATGTAAATGTCAGCGGACTCTCGAAGCCTCTGGAGGGCGAAACTCGGCCCGGTCACTTTCGCGGGGTCGCCACTGTGGTCGCAATACTCCTCAACACTGTGCGCCCGGACTTTGCATTCTTCGGCCAGAAGGACGCCCAGCAAGCGGTGATTATCAAACGAATGGTGAAGGACCTGGCTTTTGATACGGAGATAGTTGTATTGCCGACCGTGAGAGAGGATTCGGGCCTGGCAATTTCGTCACGTAATCTTTACCTGAAGCCTGAAGAGCAGGAATCGGCGTCGGTGATTCACCGGGGGCTGATGAAGGCAAAGGAAGTTTACAAAAAAGGCGAACGGCATTCCGCCAAGCTTGAAGAGCTCGTCCGCACAACTATTGAATCCGAGCCGCGCGTGCGCGTCGACTACGTCAGCGTCGTGGACGCCGAGACACTCGAGAAGCTGGACAAAGTCGACGAGCGTCCTACTCTCATCGCAGTCGCTGCTTATGTGGGAAAGACACGTCTGATCGACAATACGATGTTGAATAAAGCGAAGAAAGACGGACCGCCAGCCTAGGGTTAATCCTCCGCACACCTGCCATTTGTCACCTGCTTTGTTAGAATCCCACTGTCACGCTATGTCTGAGCTAAACAAACAGAAGGCCCACATCCGCTTTAATCTCAACGGTGAGCCGGCCGAAGTCGCATTCGCGCCGCATAAGACTCTGCTGGAAGTGTTGCGCGAAGATCTCGGGTTGACGGGAACGAAGCATGGCTGCGAACTAGGTGAATGCGGCACTTGCGCCGTGTTGGTTAACGGCCGTTCGATTCTTTCCTGTTTGATGCTAGGTTTGGATGCTGAAGGCCAGGATGTTAAGAGCATCGAAGGCATGGCAACGGGCGCACAACTTCATCCGCTTCAGGAAACGTTTGCCGATACGGGGGCAGCGCAGTGTGGTTACTGTTCGCCGGGATTTCTGCTGGTGGCTGAAGAGCTCCTGAAGAAAGATCCGAACCCTTCGCGCGATGTAATCAAGGAAGCATTGTCCGGCAATCTTTGCCGCTGCACCGGCTACATCAAAATTTACGAAGCGGTCGAATTGGCCGCAGCGCGCATGCGTGGTGAAGA
>JBGTCM010000008.1:0-9379 GCA_041748795.1 Pyrinomonadaceae bacterium | reverse complement strand
GATTGCGATCGTCAACGCATTCACGAAGCGAGGTCTCAAGCTACTTATTCTCGCGATTGCAATTCCCGCGGTCGTTTACGTGATCGGCGTTTTCATAGTGCCGTCCTACGTGAGCAGTTTCATCGTCAAACCAAATGAGCTGGGCCGGGAGTCGCCATACATCGAGCACAACATCGCCTGGACGCGTCGAGGATTCGGTCTGGAACAAGTTGAGCTGCGCCAGTTTCCCGCCGAAAACTCAATCGCCGCTCTCGACCTGGCCAACAATCGCGCCACGCTGGAAAACATTCGCCTTTGGGACTGGCGCGCGCTACAGGACACGCTTAAGCAAATCCAGGCAATACGGACCTATTACGATTTCCCCGATGTCGATGTCGACCGCTATCAACTTGATGGCAGCATCCGGCAGACGATGGTCGCGGCGCGCGAGATCGATGTGAAGAAACTTCCCGATGCTTCGCGCAACTGGATCAACGAAAAACTGATCTACACGCATGGCTACGGAATCACGATGAACACGGCAAACGGGTTTACTCCGGAAGGGATGCCGCGCTTCATCGTTTCAAACATGCCCGTCGAGTCGGGTTCAAAGGACATAAAGGTAACGCGCCCCGAAATTTACTTTGGCCAGGAAACGACGACGGATGTTTACGTAAAGACGAAGCAAAAGGAATTTGACTTCCCTCAGGGCGAGGCTAATACCTACACCAGTTACCAGGGATCTGGTGGCATCAGGATTGGCGGGTCCGCGCGGCGGCTGCTTATGGCCTGGGCGCTGGGCGACTTGTCCAAGCTGCCGTTTTCCGACGACATAACTGAAGACAGTCGGGTGCTGATCCATCGCAACATCCGCGAGATGGTAAACGGCATCGCTCCATTTCTAACCTATGACAATGATCCATATCTGGTCGTAAGCAACGAGGGCCGGCTCTTTTGGATGATGGACGGATTCACAGAGTCATCCACGTATCCTTACTCGCGTCATCATCGAGTGGATGGAAACAACGTTAACTACATCCGCAACAGCGTGAAGCTGGTAATCGACGCCTACAATGGTTCGGTCGACTTCTACATCTTCGATGACCAGGATCCTCTGATTGCCGCTTATCGAGCTGTCTTCCCCACGCTCTTCAAAGATGCGAGCCAGATGCCGGCCGACCTGCGCGCCCACATCCGCTATCCCGAGACTCTGATCAGGGCGCAGGGCGAAGTTTACGGCCTCTATCACACGCAAAGCGCAAAAGTGTTTTTCCAACGCGAAGACGTCTGGAATGTTGCGCAGAAGATCGGCCTTGACGATCAGGGTAAAAAGAGGGTGGAACAGATCGATCCCTACTTTGTTCTCATGCAGTTGCCGGGTGAGAGCGTTGCTAATGAATTCGTTTTAATTCTGCCCTTCACGCCGGCCGGCCGAAACAACATGATTGGCTGGATGGCGGGCCGTAGCGACGGTGAGAACTACGGAAAGCTTCTCATTTACAACTTCCCGGAGTCGCGCCTGGTGGATGGCCCGCTGCAGATTGAAGCGCGGATCGACCAGAACTCCGATCTCTCTTCCCAGTTCACGCTCTGGAATCAACAAGGCTCGCGCGTCCTCCGCGGGCACTTGCTGGTTATCCCTATCGGCCGCTCACTTCTCTATGTGGAACCAATTTACCTGAGAGCCGAGAGTAGTCCGATGCCTGAGTTGCGAATGGTTGTTCTGGCGGCACAGGACAAGCTCGGCTATGGGCGTTCATTTGAGGACGCGCTGAACAGTCTGGCAGGCGACGCGGCCCGCGCGCCGGCTCCGGAAAAAGTAGACGAGACAAAGGACGCCGAACAACCCTCCAAAGCTCCGGGCCCCGCTGCTAGTCCAACTCCAGTTGCCAACCTCCAGCAACTAATCAATCGAGCTGTTCAGGAGTTTGAGGAATATCAACGGCTGACCTCGCAGGGAAAACACGGTGAGGCCGGCCAAAAGCTAGACCAGCACAAACGCACCCTTGAAGAGCTAAAGAAAGCCTCGACTAAGCCATAGAGTCCAACATTTGGACTGCGGCGGCTCGACGCCGCTTTCCCTTTCGCTACCGCCCAGCACCGGCTACCCCTATTCACTCGGGCCTCGGAACCGTGCAAAAAGCGGCGTCCAGCCGCCGCACTCCAAATTCTGCACACTCTCCAAGCACGTTTTTTCGAGCAAATACACCCCTTCTGCCCTTGATTGTATAGCCTCACCGTACACTAGTTTTTTACATTACCCGGAAAAGCCTCATCTGGGTTATAGTGGCGCCCAAACGAAATCCAATTTGCTCAAAACGACTCTTGAGGGGGGAACCCTTCAGGCGGACTTTGAGGTTTCGGAGGGGTGGCTTGGCAGCGGCGGCATTTTACGATCTTGAGGGCACGTTGGTTAGCACCAACCTCGTCCACACTCTTAGCTTCTATGCCCGAAATGAGCCCGGTTTGTTTCGGAGCTTTAAGAAGAGTGCGGCCACACTGCTGAGCCTGCCTGTGTTCGCAGTTACCGATCAATACAGCCGAAAGGTTTTCAACGACCTGTACTTCAAACGATACAAGGGCGTTAAGGAAGACCGGCTCCGTTTTCTAGCTGACGACCTGTTCCTCTCGGTGTTGAAACCCGCAATTTTCCCCGGCACATACGAACTCCTTGAGAAGTCGCGCAGCATCGGCTTGCGCCAGATCGTAGTGACCGGAGCTTTAGATGTCTCTGTAAAACCGCTTATGGAACACCTGGGAATTACGGACTACGTCGCCAACCGTTTGGAGTTTGTTAACGGCGTTGCCACCGGACGTTTGTTGCCACCCGTAATGGCGGCCGCCACCAAGGCGTCGTGGATGAGAGTCTTCGCGGAACGCCAGGGCCTAAGCCTTAACGACTCGTACGCCTATACCGACAGCATGAGTGATTTGCCGATGCTTTCAATCGTGGGCCACCCTGCTGTAATCAACCCGGACATGCGGCTACGTCAGACTGCGCTGCATCACGATTGGCCGATTCTTGATTTGAGGTGACTGAATTCGAAGTAAAGTTTTGCCACTCGTTTTTTGCCATTCGTTTAGAGTGGGCACTTGTGCCCTAGCCGAGCGGACGAGTCCGCCCTCTAAACGGGAAGTGATGAATTGACGCCATCACTTACCATTTACCATTTACCATTCACCATTTACCTACTATGGCCCTACAACTAAGACGTAAAACGCACGAATCGGTCGTTTACATCGATCGCGACAGCGCACCGCGCATTATGCCTTCGGGCGAGGACTTCATTCTTGAGGACCTTCCGATCGGTACGCGTGTCCTCTATCCCAATCCGCCAATCAAGGGACTTCCCAATCGTGAGGCGGCGATTCGTTATGCGCTGAACCATCCACACGGTTGCGATCCCTTGTTTGCGCAGCTTGAGCCCGGGATGCGTGTGACCGTGGCGGTCGACGATATCAGTCTTCCCCTCCCTCCGATGGCCACGCCCGACATTCGGCAGACCGTGTGCGAGATTGTGCTGGACATGCTCACCGGGCATGGGGTGGACGATATTCATATCATCATCGCCAATTCCCTGCACCGCAAAATGACTGAGTGGGAAATGAAGCGGATGCTCGGTAAGAGGATCTTCGACGAGTATTACCCTGACCGCTACTACAACCACGATGCTGAGTGGACCGACGGCTTAATCAAGCTTGGCGAAACCAAACATAAGGAACCGTTAACGCTAAATCGTCGGGCGGCCGAGAGCGACCTTCTTATCTACGTGAACATCAATCTCGTGCCGATGGACGGTGGTCACAAGTCAGTGGCAGTGGGCTTGTGTGACTACGAGTCGCTGCGGGCGCACCACGAGCCGCAAACGATTCGCGATTCCGATAGTTACATGGACCCAGCGCGCTCCGAGCTGAACCACAAAGTTCATCGCCTGGGTAAGATTGTTGATGAAACCATGAACGTCTTTCATATCGAGACCGCCATCAACAATCGCATGTACAAAGGCGACATGGATTTTCTCCTCAAAAACGAGGACGACTTCTCGGCGATGGACCGCATGAAGTTTGAGGCAATGCGTTACGCGCTCAACAAGCTGCCGCGCCCGGCGCGCCGGAAGCTGCTTCATTCGCGTCCCGCGCAATACGAAATGATTGCCTGTCATGCAGGTAAGACGGAACCGGTGCACGAAAAAATTATCGAGAAGGCGTTCGATCAATACGCGATTCCGGTTCGTGGCCAGTGCGACATTCTGATTACCGGCATCCCTGACATCTCGCCGTACAACGTCTATTCGATTCTCAACCCGCTGCTGGTCCAGGTAATGGGCCTTGGGTATCACTTCAACTTCTATCGAAACAAGCCGCTGCTTAAGAAGGGTGGCGTTTTGATAATTCATCACCCGTGCTACGACGAGTTTGATCACAAATTCCATCCCAGCTATATCGAGTTTTTCAACCGGCTGTTGCCGGAGACGCGCGATGCGTTTGTATTGCGAGACAAGTATGAACGCGAGTTTGCAAACAATCCAAGCTACGTCGAAATGTACCGGCGCGGAAACGCATACCACGGCGCGCATCCGTTTTTCATGTGGTATTGGGGCGAAAATGGACGCCAGCATGTCGGGAAAGTGATTGCCGCGGGTGCTGAAAACGCGCACGTGCCGGCGATGCTGGGTTGGGAACGGGCTGACAATTTGACTGAGGCGATTGCCATGGCGCGCAGCTACATGGGCAACTCCGCGGAGATCACAATGCTGCACCAGCCGATGATTGCGATTGCGGATATGGAGTAGCTTGGCCCTGGCTCCAGAGGAGCCGAACGTTTATAGCCACGCGGGCGATGCATACGTCATCGCTCCAGAGGAGCGAAATGTGTGCGACGATTATTGAGTCAAAGCCAACATTGCGCTCCTACGGAGCGAGGCAGATCTTTAAGAGCCTGATTCTATAAACATTTCGTCCCTACGGGACTGCGGACAGCTTGCGAGAGTAAATGAAACTGTCACCAACTGAAATCTATAACGGTCGCAAGATCTTCCTGATCGGAAGCACAGGCTTTCTGGGCAAGGTAACGCTCAGCATGCTTTTGCAGCAGTTTCCGAACATCGGTCGTGTGTACGTCACGGTGCGCGCACGCTCACAGGAGGAATCGGAGACGCGTTTCTGGAACAGCGTGATTACCGCGCCGCCATTCGATCCGCTTCGGGAACGTTACGGCGGGGCGCTCGAGGGTTTCATTCGCGACAAGGTGGTGATTGTCGGCGGCGATATCGGCGATACCAATCTGGGTTACACAGATGAAGAGGCTCAACGCATAGCCGACGATGTCGACGTAGTGCTAAACAGCGCCGGCAATGTCACTTTCAATCCCACGCTCGAGAGCGCGCTAAGGACAAATGTTGTCGGCACTCAAAACGTAATTGCTTTTGCCAAACGCATGAAGCGCCCGGCGCTGGTCCATGTGTCGACCTGTTTCGTTGCGGGTAACCGTTCCGGCCCGGTTTGGGAAAGCGATCCGGTGCCGGGCTATTTCCCGCGGAAGGACGAGCTCAAGGGCGTCGAGTTTTCGGTCGAAGAAGAAATAAGGGATTGCGCCCGCCTGGCGGAACGCGCTCGCGACGAAGCGCGCGATGCAATGATGGCCGCCCGTTTCCGTGAGCTGGCGCGGAAACGCTTGAATGACGAGGGTCGAGATGCCGACGATCCGGACGCCATGGGCCTGGCCGTGGCCCGTGAAAGGAAAGTCTGGATACGCACGCGTCTCACTGAGCTCGGCATGGAACGGTCAACGTTCTGGGGCTGGCCCAATATTTACACCTACACCAAGTCACTGGGCGAGCAACTGGTTGCTGCGGAAACGGGAATGATTCGGAGTATCGTCCGACCCAGCATCGTTGAGTCGGCGCTTTCCTACCCCTTCCCAGGCTGGAACGAAGGGTTTACGACCACCGCGCCAATAATCTTTTTAGTGCTCAAGGGTCAAACGCAGATTCCCGCGAGTGAAAAGTTGATCCTCGATATCACGCCGGTGGATCAAGTCGCTTCGGTAATGCTCGCGGTCGCCGCTCAGGCTTGTGTAGAACAACCCGAGCTGGTCCATCAGGCCGCGACAGGTGATTCCAATCCAAACAGCATGGACAGGATCATTGGGCTGGTCGGCCTGTATAAACGTAAGCATTTCAAGGAGAAGGAAACCGGGAACAAGCTCATCAACGAAATTGCCTCGCGCATGGAGCCGCGCCGCGTTTCCACTTCCAGTTTCGAAAAATTTTCTACCCCGATGTTCAACTCGGCAGCGAAGAAAGCATCTTCTCTGCTGGATCGTGCCCGGCCACGTTGGGGCGGCGGACGTGTCGTCGAAGCGATCGATCGAATCAAGACAGGTGTCGATCGCGTCGAGCAGATCACACACGAAACTGCCGAAGCCTTTGAGCTGTTTCGGCCCTTCACGATCGAGAACGCTTATATCTTTCGCTCAGATAATGTGCGCGCGCTCTTCGAACGAATCAGGCCGGACGAACGGGGACTGCTGAGCTGGTTTCCGGAAAAGTTTGATTGGTACGACTACTGGCTAAACATTCACCTGCCCGGTTTGAAGAAGTGGGTCTTTCCCACGCTCGAAGAAGACATGCGGGCGCAACCGAAGCGCATCTACACCTACCGTGATCTGCTCGAGCTCTTCGAGACTTCCACCAAGCGACACGCAACGCGTGTGGCCATGCGCATCGAGCGCGATGGACGCAATGAGCAATACACCTATGCGGACCTGCGGGAACTCGCTACTCGCGCGGCAGGGTTTCTCGCCGCCAACGGCATTAAGCCCGGCAGTCGCGTAATGCTGGTCAGCCACAATGCGCCAGAGTGGGGCATGTCATATTTCGGAGTACTCAAGGCCGGCGCCAGTTGTATTCCAGTCGATCCCGAAAGTTCAACCGAAGAGATCGTGAACTTCGCGCGTGCAGGCGAAGCAGGTGGGATCATTCTGAGTCAAAAGATGACAGAGGAACATCCGCAGCTTCGGCAACGGTTAACCGAAGAAGGTATTGCGTCGCAGATGTGGACCTTCGATGAGGTCTTTGCAATTCCTGACGAACAGACGGAAGACGAACGTCTGGCGTTGCTGCCATCTCGTGTTACGGCCCAGTCGCTCGCATCTTTGATTTTTACTTCGGGTACGACGGGTCGGCCCAAGGGCGTCATGCTTTCGCACCGAAACCTGACCAGCATGGTCTCCATGCTCTCTTCCGTCTTCGACATGAGCACGAAGGACGGCGTCCTCTCCGTGTTGCCTCTTCATCACACGTTTGAATTTTCAACCGGCTTCCTGACGCCGTTGAGTCGTGGGGCACAGATCACTTACCTGCCCGAGTTAACTGGCGACGCGCTGGCCAAGGCGATTAAGAACGGACACGTGACCGGCATGGTTGGCGTGCCTGCTTTATGGGAACTGCTGCACCGGCGAATTAAGAATAAACTCTACGAGCGAAGCGATCTGATCGGTAAAACCGCCGATGGCTTGATTAAAGCAAACGCATGGCTCCGCGATAAGACTCCGTTCAACCTTGGCCCACTGGCCTTTTATCCGATTCACGAAGGCCTTGGTGGCCGTATTCGATATTTCATCAGCGGCGGCTCGGCCCTGAGTGAAAAGATTCAGAAAGATTTTCAGGGACTGGGCTTCACGATTCTTGAGGGCTATGGACTCACGGAAGCCTCGCCGGTGCTGACGGTGACACGTCCTGACAAGTTGTTGACGGGAAGCGTAGGGCGTCCTCTGCCCGGTGTTGAAGTGAGAATTGCCGATCCGGATGCGAGCGGCGTAGGCGAAGTTATCGCGCGTGGTCCAAATGTGATGCTTGGGTATTACTCCGATGAAGCCGCGACTCGCAGTGCTTTGGTCGAGCGTTGGCTCTACACCGGCGACCTCGGCAAGCTCGATGACGACGGCAACCTTTACCTGGTGGGGCGTTCAAAGGAGATAATCGTCGATACAAACGGCAAGAACGTTTACCCCGATGAGCTCGAGGAGATTTACTCCAATTCGCCATACGTCAAGGAACTAAGCATCGTCGGGCTGGCTGACGGGCTCGGCGAAAAGGTCGCGTGTCTGGTTGTGGCGGATGACGAGTATGACATTGCACTTTCGCGAGACGAGCTGCGGCGCCAGGTAGAGGAACATTTCCGCGACGTGTCAGCTTCCCTCCCCTATTACAAACGCGTGAAGGTCCTGCAGTTCACCGAAGATGAGTTGCCGCGGACGGCGACCCGTAAAGTTAAGCGATCAGAAATCGTGACCATCCTTCAGGCGCTCGAGACTAGTGAGAAGTCGGAAGGCGCAGCTGAACGCGCTACTGATTCCATGAGTCGTTGGCTTATTGATATCGTGGCAACGGTTAGTAATCGTGCGACTTCAGATATCTCGCTCAACTCACGGCTGTCTGATCTGGGGTTTGATAGTTTGATGTTTGTGGAGTTGGCTGGCGCGATTGAAAATGCCGGCGGTTCATTGATGGCGCCGGAGCGTCTCAATGAAGTGCAGGATGTCAGAGAGCTGGCGGGGGTGGTCAGCCGTCGACCGATATCGGCAGGAGCAACGCCGGGACAAGACGCGACGCGTTCTGCTGGGCGTTTGGACGTTGACGAGATTGCGATCCCGTCGTTTGTACAGTCTGCGGGCAACAAGGCCGGCGACTTCCTGCAAAAAGTGCTATACGACCGCTTACTTGAAACGCACTATGAAGGCCGTTCAAACATTCCTCCGCACACAAATTTCATTGTGGCGGCGAACCACACTTCGCACCTGGATATGGGCTTGACGAAGATGGCGCTGGGTGAGGCCGGAAAAGATATGGTTGTACTCGCCGCCGCCGATTATTTCTTTGATACGAAATACAAGCGCGCCGTCATTGAAAACTTCACTAATCTGGTTCCCATGGAGCGGAGCGGTTCCCTGCGACAATCACTAAGGCATGCGAGGTCGTTTCTCGATCGTGGCTACAACGCGCTCATTTTCCCCGAAGGCACTCGCTCTTTAACCGGCGAGATGGCTGACTTCAAACCTGTAATCGGCTATCTGGCCCTTCATGCGGGCGTCGGGATTCTGCCAATTTTTCTTTACGGCACGCATGACGCGATGCCCAAGGGTTCAACCGTAATTAAGAGCCGGAAGGTCGGTGCGCGTATTGGGCGTTATCTTTCGGTCGAAGAACTGGAAGAGATGACCAGGGGTATGGCGCGGGCGGAGGCTTATCGATTGATCGCGGCCCGTGTGAAACACGACGTGGAAAACCTGCGCGACGGAACGCGACGCCAGTTTGACGCGAAAGAGTTACGTAAACGCTGGAAGGCTGAACGACGCGCGCAGATCCAGGAACAGAGCCAGGCAGTTTAATAACAGGTG
>JBGTCM010000007.1:0-4587 GCA_041748795.1 Pyrinomonadaceae bacterium | reverse complement strand
TCCGACGTAACTTCCCTGGTAAATAAGTGGAACTACCGCATCGGCCGGAACGCCGCTATCTGTTGAGTGCTCGCCATCGACCACATACGCCTCAGGAAGATCCGAAAGTCGATTGCTGATCAGGTCAACATCGCCGAGTAGTTCGTCGTTGGCATCGCCACGGGTGGAACCGGGGCGAATGTAGTGCTTGGTCATCTGGCGGCCGACGAGTGCACCCTCAACCCTTACCGCGCATGCATGAACATTAAGCGCACGACCAACTTCATTTGCAGCAGTTTGCAAAACGCTATCGAGCTCGAGCGAATTTCTGATCGCCGTCGCCAAACGGTTAACTGCGATCTCGCGTTCAGCCTGTTCCTGTAAAAGTCTTGCAAGTTTCGTCGTTACGCCAAGCGTCAATTGCAGCGAAGTGGCTTTAGGCATCGAGACGCGAACCGCATTCGAAAAAGTCTTTGAATGGAACGGATGCTCGGCGGTAACGCGGGCCATCAAGTATTCCAACGCCGAGTAAACGACGTCAGGCTCAAACGTCCAAACGACGAGGTCCCTCGCGTCTTCTCCCTCGGTGCTGTGAACCGACGCAAGCAAAGCAGAGAATCGCGCATCTGCGATCACTACAAACCGTTCAGTGATATCGCCCTGGTCGGTTTCCTCAAATACCACCGTATCTTTGTCCTCAGTCCCTCGGCTGAGCATCAGACTGGACATTGCGTCCTGAGGTCGGAGCCACAGGAAGAGGTTTTTGGCGGTTTGTTCGAGTTCCTTGATCCGAGCCATGTCTCTCGCCGCGCGATGAGGTGCGGCAGGGAGACTTTCGACCACGAGCGCGCCCAGATTGTTTTCCAGGACGACATCCTCAAAATAGCGATGAAGTTGCGCGATAGTGGATCCGGCGCAAGGCACCGGCATCAACTGTCTGGGATGTTGGGCCAGGAGGGAGTGATACAGGGAATACATAGGTGAAGAATCACCGAAGGAACTGGGTCAGGATCGGGAGATTTACGATGTTGAGGCGTTTACCGCACGGCGGCTCAAGGAAGGCCAATTTCATATTACATTGATAAACACTGACTGTCTATCAATTTCTGGAAGAGTAAGTTTCTTACCCCTAAAGCTTGATGTAAGTGCTAAGTGCTGTGGCAGTTAAAGTTCCGTCGTTGTCGAACACCTCAGCGGACACGACGATCAGTCTGCGCCCGGCTCGTACCACCTTGGCCGTCGATCTCATTCTACCTCTGGTAACTGGTCGCAAGTAGCTAATTGTGAGATCAACGGTGGTTACCCCCTCCTTGGCAGCAAGTAGGGGAATTATGGCGAAAGCCATTGCGCTGTCGATTAGGGACGCAACAGCACCACCATGAACGACGCCGTGGTTTTGAGTCAATTCTCTTCGCACCGGCATACCTAGCGTAGCCATCCCCGGCGCTACATGTTCGAGCTCGATGCCGAGAAGCTCTGCGTAAGGCACAGCCGCAAGAGCTTTGTGAATTCTTTTGAGTTGTGCGGGAGTGAGCTTTGTTTCGCTCATGAACGATAACTCACTTCGCCACCCGCCGGTACGACAATGACTGCCGTGCCGTATGCCAACACCTCAGTCACTCCGGTCGAGAGTTCTGTCGTATCGTAGCGCGCGCCGATCACAGCGTTAGCCCCAATCTCAGTCGCATGCTGAAGCACGATGTCAAACGCGTCTGTTCGCAAAGCTTTGTCCACGCGGTAATGTTGCCCCCAACAATCGTTTGTAGCGAAGCTCCGATGGTGACGAAGATGTTGCGCGAGCGGACCACGATGCCGCGCACGATGCCCAGATTCTGGGTGACGTGAAAGTTTGGCAGTTCAAAAGCTGTGGTGACCATTTGATGCGCTACGGCGTAACGCGTCGGGCTGATGTCATATGGTGCTTTTCGATCTATAGGGTCTCTATTCATGGAATTCCTCGCGTGGAGTCAGGAACCGAACAAGGTGGCTTTCTTTGTTTTCTGTTTTCGTTCAGTTGGTATCCAGATGTAATCCTTCAAATCGCAGCGGCCACTCTTATTGAATTGCACGCCCTCTGTCTCCAGCATCCGCTGTTGCTTGTCATGCGGCAAGGCGATCCGGCCCGTGGAACACGCGCCTTGTGCGTTGATAACTCGATGCCAAGGTGTCTTATCATCTGAACCGTGCATTACAAATCCAACCGTCCTGGGTGTGTAACCTTCGCCCAGGAGCTCGGCGAGCTGGCCGTAAGTCATTACGCGTCCGCTGGGTATTGAACGAACGAGGCGATACACGCGTTCTCGATACTTCTTGTCACTTTCTTTCTTCATAATGCTTCAACTCAACTTTCGCAATACTGCCCGGGCTGGTGCTCCATCGCCGCTGCCACCGGCAATTTTCAGAGGCAGGCAAATGAGTTCATACGAACCGGCAGTTACTTCTCGAAGGTCGAGGCCCTCCAGAATAGTGACGCCGTTGGAAAGTAGAAGCAGATGAGTTTCAAATTTCTCTGAACGGAATTGTTCGACAGACAAATAGTCGATGCCCACCAGCCTAATACCAGCGTCGACCATGAGTTTAGCGGCGCCAGAACTCAGGTACGTGTAGTCCGATCGGAAACCTTCACCAGGATTGCTCCAGAACCCTGAGTTACGAGTCTTGAAAAGAATTCTCTGCGTGTCCTGGAGCCCGAGCGCCGAAACAAACTCCTCGTTTATAACGGTGATACTTGCGGGTACCTCGACCACTTCGGCAGGCCCGATCATGCTTTCGAGGGACAAAAATTCAACCTTGCGGCCCCCTTCGATAAAATGTGCCGGCGCATCAACGTGAGTCCCTGAGTGCGCGCCAAAGTGCAGGAGAGAAACATTTGCATGATCCTCGGGCATCTTCGACCATGGCGTGATCTCAATTCCCGGATCACTGGGATAGGTTGGCGTGGATGCGGAAAGCGGCACGCTTACATCGTAAATTTGCATTGAATTGGAACCGACTTGTTTTTTGGCGGGCATAGTAATTGGCGGTTTTGAAATGTGTCAACGTGCGGGTAAGTTAGCGCCGCTTGCGATGTTTGTCATCAGTTCGCTAGCATCGCGCGATTACTCACTCAGGGAGGGTTGTCATCGGAAGCGAAATTGAGAACAAACCGCGCGTCGCGGCATCCAGCTATCTGAATTCGGCGCCGCTAATTTGGAGTTTCAATCATGGCTCGCGCCGGAATGAAGCCGAACTGATCGACGCAGTGCCCGGGCGGTGCGCGGATCTGTTGGCGGAAGAGAGCGTAGACTTTGCCCTGGTGCCGGTAATCGAATACCAGCGAATCGCAAAGGCGGCGTTGGTTCCTGAAGTTTGTGTGGGCTCACGCGAGCGAGTGCGGAGCGTCGTCCTGACGTCCCGGCTGAACAACCTTAAAAAGATAAAGACGGTGGCGCTTGACGAGTCGTCTCGAACATCAGCGACACTTGTTAAGATTATCTTCAAAGAGTTCCTGGGATTCGAGCCCCGATGGACGACCACTGCGCCGGACATCAGACAAATGCTTCGCGAGAACGATGCTGCTTTGATCATCGGCGATCCGGGGATGCTGTTTGCCAGGGACCATCTGCACGTCTGGGACATGGCCGCCCTGTGGAAGGAGAACACCGGCCACGGGTTTGTATTTGCAATGTGGATGGCGCGGGAGAATCCCGGAGGGCACATTCCTGATTTTGCCGCCGCTCGTGACGAAGGTCTCGCTAAGATTGAAGAGATCGTTTCCGAGTATGCAAACCAAACCCAACTGGCGGCGGAAGAAATAAGAGACTATCTCAACAGAAATATCGTCTTTCAGATTGATGAAGACTTAAGCCTTGGGATGCAATTGTATTTTCAACTTGCGCACAAACATGGTTTGATTCCGCAACTGAAACCGCTTCAATTCCTTGAAACTAAGATTATAGAACCGAGCGCAGTAGGGCGGAGGCACGAGTCAACCGCGGATTGATTAAGACCCAGCCAGCTAATAGACTATGACCATGCCAGCAGAAGTCAGCGGAATTCTTGAGCGGGCCCTGTCCGGAGGGCGGCTCTCCAGCGACGATTGCACTGCTCTGCTTGAGTCACATGACGTCGCGGCGATTGGCGCCGCCGCCGATGAAATACGCCAGCGTAGGCACCCCGGCAACGTCGTCACCTACATCATTGATCGGAATATCAACTACACAAACGTCTGCAATGTAGTCTGCACCTTCTGCGCTTTCTACCGGCGGCCCGGAGCGCCTGACACTTACGTCAGAACCATCGACGAAATCTGCGCAAAAATTGATGAGACCATTGCTCTCGGCGGAACCGGCGTGCTCATGCAGGGAGGTTTGCATCCCGACTTCAGCATCGAGTGGTACGAAGATCTACTTAGAACACTTCATCAGAAGTACCCGGATTTCCAGCTTCACTGTTTCTCGCCACCGGAAATACATAACATTCATCTGATCTCCGGTCTCGACTACGAGACAATCATGGCGCGATTGAAAGATGCGGGACTTTACAGTTTGCCTGGCGGCGGCGGTGAGATTCTTGACGATGAAGTGCGGAAACGTGTTTCCACCAAGTGCACGACTGACGAGTGGCTTG
>JBGTCM010000006.1:0-2497 GCA_041748795.1 Pyrinomonadaceae bacterium | reverse complement strand
TAGGAACCCGGTGATCCCTCCTGCTTTAGTGCTTCCTGCTCGAGGCTCTCCGGCGAAATGATTCCTTTGTACATGAGAAGCAGGCGGTGATAGCCATCGTTCTCAATGATTTCCATCTTCGCATTGATCGGCTCGAGAGTTTTGGCAGCCTCGCTCAAACGATTCAGCCGGCGCAACGTCATATAAAGCCAGTGAGTTGTTGCGACGAGGGCGTCAGGGTTTTTTGAAACCTTCAGGCACTCGCGATAGGTGTCTAGAGCGTCCCTGTTCTGTCCGGTAAGGTATTGGGCCAGGCCCAGGTGATACCAGATATTGAACTGCAACGTGCCGGTGGGGATGTTGCGCGTATTGGGTTGTCCATCCGGCTCGATTTCGTCGGGTTTACCTTTTGTCAGAGCTGCGGCCTTTTTCAAATCGCTAATCGCGAGATCAAATCGTCTCACGGTGATATACCGATGGCCTCTATGCCGATAAAAACGAGCGTCTCGTGGAAACTTTCGAATGCCCTCGCCAAAGGTTTGAATCGCTTCACGAAAGCGTCCCGGATAAGCCAATCGGCGCCCCAGCCAGATAATCGCTTCAGGATCACTTGGATTGGCGTTGTAACGCTGCCGAGCTTCGTTAAGCCGCGCTTCCATCTCTCGTTTGGCTTCCGCGGAGATAGGCGGCGCTGCGCGATCCATAAAGTCGCCGGTTGGCTTGGCGTCCTGTAACATCCCGAAGCAAGTAGGACAGACATTCCTGTCTGTCGTTGTAGCGATAAAGGCCTGGTAAGGAATACCTCTAGTCACAGTGAAACTAACCGCGTAGGTAGCAAGCAGAATGGCCAATGGAATTCTCATAACCTAAATGATAAGCGCGGAACTGAACAATCCTGAAACAACTTTCGACGTGATTGTGATCGGCGCCGGCATCAATGGCGCCGGCATCGCGCGCGACGCTGCTATGCGCGGCCTCAAGGTTTTGTTACTGGACAAGGGCGATATCGGCGGCGGCACCTCGAGTTGGTCGACGCGACTGATTCACGGCGGCTTACGTTACCTCGAGCACGGCGAGTTTGGATTAGTGCGCGAGTCGCTTCGCGAAAGAGAATATTTGATCAATATTGCGCCGCACCTGGTTCGGTCCGTGCCGCTTCTTGTCCCCATTTACAAAGGCGCTCGACGTGGGATGTGGACCATGCGTGCGGGAATGTTTCTGTACGACCTGCTTTCGTTTGATAAGACTCTGCCACGCCATCGAATGCTTTCGCGCGCGGAGGCGCTTGAACAAGCCTCGCTTGATCAGGAAGGATTACTCGGCGCCGCCGTTTATTACGATGCCCAGGTTGAGTATGCCGAACGATTGGTGGTTGAGAATGCGCTATCTGCCATCGAACATGGCGCGGAGGTCATAACGTATGCTCGTGTCGATCGCTTAACTGTGAAAAACGGAAATGTTCTGGGTGTGGAATTCACCGGTGAGCTTACCGGGACACGAAGCCAAGCGAGGGGAAGCATTATCATCAATGCCGCCGGACCGTGGGTTGATCAGATCCTAAACAGTGAGGATAGCATTTCAGAACGGTTAATCGGCGGTACCAAGGGAAGTCATATTATTGTCGGCCCATTCCCCGGTGCGCCTTCCCGAGCGATCTATGTCGAAGCCCAAACAGACCAGCGTCCGTTCTTCATCATTCCCTGGAACCAGAAGTTCCTGATTGGTACGACCGACATACGCTACGAAGGCGATCTTGATGCCGTCCACATCGATGAGAACGAAATTGAATATCTTCTTAGCGAAACGAACCGAGTTATTCCCTCGGCCGATCTCGATCGAAGCAAAATTCTCTATACCTACTCCGGTGTGCGGCCGCTCCCCTTCGTAGGCGACAAAGACGAACAGAGCATCACCCGGCGACACTTCATCCGAAGACACCCAAGCCTCGACAATCTGTTTTCAATCGTTGGTGGCAAGCTGACAACTTATCGTAGTCTGGCGGAGGAAATGGTCGACTTAGTTGTCAAAAAACTTGGACAGGGTTCTCTAAAGTGCACAACGAACAAGGCGCAACTGCCGGGAAGCGAGACCGCTGACTTCGAAGCGTTCGCGGAAAACTTCAAAAGCCACCATCAATTGTCCGCAATAACCTGTGATCATCTCCGGCGGACTTACGGCGTGGCGTCCGCAGCGATAGTGGAATTAGCGTCCCAGGATTCACGTCTGGCGAAGGTGATCGATCCGGAAACGGGAGCGATTGCCGCCGAAGTGGTCCATGCGTTCAAACATGAGCTGGCGCATAGGCTTTCTGATTGTTTGTTGCGCCGGACGATGATTGGTTTGAATTCGACGTGCGGATTGAACGCTCTCGCGGCGGCAGCATTAGTCGCTCAAAATTATTTCGGCTGGTCCGATGAGCGAACCGAGAATGAAATCACTGAATACCGCAATCACATCATGGGAGCACGGTTCCCAGGGGCGAGCTTACGGGGCAGTAGCCCGACCGTTAGGGAGGGCG
>JBGTCM010000005.1:0-2225 GCA_041748795.1 Pyrinomonadaceae bacterium | reverse complement strand
GCAAGCCTGTCCCGAATTTGCAAACGCACCCCAAACAGCGCCGCGTGCAGCATTCTCAACGTCTGCGTCTTCGAGAACGATCATTGGATCTTTGCCACCGAGTTCGAGGACGACCGGGGTTAGATACTTTGCTGCTGCCTGGGCCACACGCTTCCCGGTGGCCACACTTCCCGTAAACATGATCTTGTCGACCCGGGCGTCAATCAGAGCCGCACCGGTGCTGCCGTCTCCGGTTACGATTTCCAGAAGACCGGACGGTAAGCCAGCTCGAGTGAAAAGCTCGCCGATTTTTAAAGCGATCAGCGGTGTTAGCTCGCTCGGTTTGAGTACCACTGAATTACCGGCCATAAGCGCCATGACGATTTCGTCCGCGGGGGTGGCCAGCGGGAAATTCCACGGCGAGATAATTCCGATTACGCCAAGCGGTTTGAAAACAATACGCGATGAGCGGCCCATCAATCCGTACTGTCCGATGTCGATCTTTTGCGATTGAAGGAGATTCTCCGAAGCTTGTGCGAAGTAATGCATCGCATCAAGCGTCGGCACGATCTCCATGGAGAGTGCTTCGGTGGCCGGCTTACCAGTTTCTTTGGAGACGAGCTGGGAAATTTCTTCGCTCTCTTCGAGCATTAGCTGGCGGGCCTTCAGGATGATACGACCACGTTCGCTAAACGTGAGCCTGGCCCAGGCAGGCTGCGCCGCGCGAGCTCTGGCTACAGCGCGCTCGACCTCTTCAATTGAACATAGCGGCGCGCGGCCAATCTCCGCGCCCGTCGCCGGATCGTAAGAGACGATCTCGCTGTGCCTGGCAGTTTCCTTGGGTAGGGTTTGGACGCTCATTAACGGCATGATTATCTAACAAAGCCCGTTTTGCTGCCAGCGATTCTGGCCCAGTTCTTTGCATCCGTTTAGATAGGGCACTTGTGCCCGCCACGCGCGACCGGGAACGAGTGCCCTATCTAAACGAATACGACGACTGAGTTTCGCCAGTCACATCGTGCTCGGTTACAATGAGCCCTCCCAAATCAAAGGACAATTCTTCCGAGGAGCAGCTTCATGATCCGACCCCAACTCGCTGAATTCATGCGCCGCATGGACCAAAAATCCGTAGCAATTATTCCCAGCGCACGCGAAACCACTCGCTCAAACGACACACATTATCGTTTTCGACAGGATTCCGATTTCTTGTACCTGACCGGCTTCGAGGAGCCGGATTCGATTGCGGTTGTCGCGCCCGGACGAGATCAGAAATACACGTTGTTTGTCAGACCACGTGATCCGGAGCAGGAGATTTGGGTCGGACGTCGCGCGGGCGTTGAGGGGGCTAAGGATGAGTTTGGCGCGGATGAAGCGTTTCCCATCGCCGAGTTTGAATCCAAACTGCAGGATCTTTTGGACGGCGCGCAGAATCTTTATTACCGGCTCGGAGTGAATTCCGAACTGGATAGCTCCATCATTCGCAAGATATCCGAGATGCGCGCGGTGAATCGCAAGCCGATTCATCCACCGCGCACGATCATCGATCCCGCCACCATTGTGCACGAGATGCGCGTGTTAAAGAGTTCGGAAGAACTCGAGATCATGCAGAAGGCAGCCGACATCGCGGCGGAGGCCCACGTTGAGGCGATGAAAGCCGTGCGGCCGGGAATGAAGGAATATGAAATCGAGGCGCTTATCGAACAGTATTTCCGCCGTCATGGCGCGGCTGGTCCATCGTACACATCAATTGTAGGGGGTGGGGCAAACGCTACCATCCTGCACTACGTAAACAACGACGGCGAACTACACGATGGCGACCTGTTGTTGGTTGATGCCGGCGCCGAAGTGAAAGGCTACGCGTCGGACATTACCCGCACGTTTCCTGTTAACGGTCGCTACAGTCCGGCGCAACGCGAAATTTATGACGTGGTGTTGGAAACACAGATTTCGTGCGTCGAAATGGTGAGGCCGGGCACGACTCATGATGAGCTGAAGGCCCACTCGGTGGAAATGCTAACTGAGGGAATGGTCCGTATCGGGCTCCTGAAAGGCAAGCCCGCGGATTTGATCAAGGAAGAGAAGTACAAACAATTTTACATGCATGGCCTGGGCCACCTGTTGGGAATCGACGTTCACGACGTTGGGATCTACTACTACGACAAGCAATCACGCGCGCTTGAGCCGGGAATGGTAATGACAGTCGAGCCAGGCATCTATGTCTCGCCGGACACTAAAGACGTACCGGA
>JBGTCM010000004.1:0-6678 GCA_041748795.1 Pyrinomonadaceae bacterium | reverse complement strand
GCAGTTGCTGAAAGCGTGGAGGCGGAACCGCGACCGTGCCCGCGCTGCGGAACTGAAATGGACTCGGTCCTTATCGGCGCCACCACGCTGCGCCAATGCTTGAAGTGTGACGGTTTGTGGGTAGACGTGCGGTCGTTTGATAAGATCTGCGCCGATCACGAACAACAGTCAGCGGTGTTGGGCGCTGCGTCCATCATGCCCGCGGACTCGGCAAGTAAACCGAGTAAAGTGCGTTACGTGCCGTGTCCCGAGTGTGCTCAGCTGATGAATCGAATCAATTTTGCGCGCTGTTCAGGTGTGGTGGTGGACATCTGTAAACATCACGGGACCTGGTTTGATCGCGACGAACTCACCTCAATCATCGAATTCGTTCGCGGCGGCGGCATGAATTCAGCGCGTGCGAAAGAGCGTCTTGAAATTGCCGAGGAACGTGAGCGACTGCGACAGGAGCAACGCACTCTCGATATGCGGCAGTCGGGCGTAGGCCTTGGAAGGGGAGACGATGATCACCGCGTGAGCGGCATCGCGTCCGCCCGAGACTTGTTGAAGTTCCTGCTGGATTGAGAAAACCGCGCGTGTGCTCTTAGGCAGGAAATCGAGCGCCTTACCTGAGAGCACACGTGCGAGTTGTGTACAACCGAAACCCGCCTAATACGCGACGATCCGCAAACTAACAGTTTGCGTTACTTAAAACGAAAAGCGCGCCTGGAGTTCGACGCGACGATTGCCCGCCGATAGATTTGCGCCGCCACCTCCACCGAATCCGCCTGCCGTCGTGTTTGATTGTCCAAACAATGGAGAACTCAGATTTCCAATCGGCGTTCCCAGGTTTGTATGGTTCAGCAGGTTCTGAATATTGACAGACAAGTTCAGATTATAGCGTTTTGCGGCGCCATCGCTGTCACCACCGCCAAAGCCACCGCCACGTCCACCACCGCCACGTCCGCCACCACCGCGTCCACCACCTCCGGCTGCGCCACCGCGTGGCGTGCTCGCTATTTCAGGTCCGAAACCGATGGCCTTGCCGATTCGAAGATTGACGGAGAAGAAACTCGGGCCGTCCGCGAAATTTCGTGGAATGATGATTTGGTCTGCCGTTGGATTCGTATCAAAAGCACCGTAGCGGGTGACGATTATCCCAGGCCTTGAGAGGTCGGTGGCAACTGCCGGCCGATCCGTGAACAACGCGTCCTGGTTAATATCGCGACCAGTGGTGATGTTAAAAGGTCGTCCTGAGTTCCAATTAAGAAACGGGTTGACTCGAATCCGCCAGGGCAAAGCGTTGATCGATCCGCCTAGAGAGATGCGGTGCCGGACATCAACCGACGAGCGGCCATATTCCCGGCTCAGGTCATACTGGTTGGCGGGAAATGTATTAGCGCCGTCGGTGTCGCCGTTAGCGTAGTTCAGCACGTAGGTTGAAAACAGAGTGAACTTTCGACTAAGTCGATTGTTAAAGCTGACGATCATCTGGTTCTGATTGAAGCGTCCGCTGGACTCGTACTGATAGATGTTTCCAATGCCGGCGAACGGTCGCACGCCGTTAACCGGCGCATTGATGTTGCGTGAACGCAGCACGTGGAGAGTTCGCGCTCCAATGTAACTAACAGACAGCGTCACGTTGGTCACTAACTGTCTCTCAACGCTCAACGAGGTTTCCAGGGTATAGGGTGATTGCAGATCCGGCGCCACTCGTCGAACAGTCTGTGCCACATTGAAAGCGGTCAATGCCGCGACAGAGGGCGAATTCGGAAAACTATCGAGGATCGCGGGACCGTTTGGCTGGTTCACCGTGACCACAAATTGTTGTTGGTTGTTGCCATTGAAGCGGTTGGCTTGCAACGTCAGGTTCTCACGAAAGCGATCGTAGAAAATACCGAACCCTCCACGAATCACCATTCGCTGCTGGCGTCCTTGCGCCGCAGTTCCCGGCGACCAGGCAAACGCCACTCGGGGCGCGAAATCGCTGCGGTCATGAATGTTTGTTTGCGCTTCGTAGCGAAGCCCCAGGCTCAAAGTAAGGTTGGGCCTGATTCGCCAATCGTCCTGAATAAATGGGCCGATATCGATTTGCGAGACACTCGCTAACGGGTTTCCGCCGGTTATCGAAAACTGAGTAGCGCCGCCCCCGCGTAACCTGACTTCCGCCGGAGTAAAGCCCAGACTGCGCAAAAGCAACGTGCGACGGTAACGCTCAATGCTGGTTATCGGAATAAACACCGGAAGCCCTGTGAGAGGGTCGTTGACGATCTGATTGCTCGCGTTAAGCTGCGGCGCCGTGCCTCCGGCAAATGTATACGTGCCTGAAAAATTTTGCGGCGACGAATCCGTTATCCTGACCCCGCGAATGCGTATGCCGGCTTTCAACGAATGTTGCCCGGCGCTCCACGAAGTAAAGTTTTGCAATTCGTAGCGATCTTCGTCATTGAATGAAAAGCCGACCTGCGCCCCCCCACCGGTAAACGCTTCCGACACACGAGTGATCACGTCAGAATTTTGACCTTCCTGCTGATTTCGTCGCCGGATGTATTGGAAGCGCGTTTCATTAATGATCTTCTGATTAATCAGGGCCGTCTCAGTCAGTTGCAGCGTGTGCTCCTGATTTGATCTGTCGAAGGCGCGCGACAAAAGATTGAAATCACCAACGCCGGCATTCTCAAAAGTCGATCGCGTGTAGGTGTAACGAGCGACGACGGTGTTAGTGTCGTTCAACTGATAATCCAGACGAGGGCTCAAGGTAGTGCGACGTGAAGGCGACAATACGACCAGATTGAAAGGCGTAGGATTAAACGCGTCGTCGAGAATGATTGCGTTGATGGTCGAATTGTCGTTGACCTCGCGGCGCTCCACATCGATAAAAAACGAGGCTCGCTTGGCGCTGAGAGGACCGCTCACGTTGCCGCCGTAGCGACGAGTCTGGAATTCAGCGCGCACGGGGGCAAAAGGATTTCGTGAGTTTAATTTATCGTCGCCAAAATTCAGCGACACCTCGCCACGTAGCCGATCCGTACCGGGCTTGGTGAATATCTCGATCCTGCCGAAACCCAGCCGGTCATACTCGGCGGAAAAGGGATTCCGATTGATCCGAATCTCGCGAATGGACTCCTTTGGCGGCAGACGTCCGCCGCTGAAACCGTCAATGAAAGTATCACCGCCCTCCAGTCCCGCCGATGGACCAGCGAGCGCCTGCAACGCGTCCGCAAGATCATCGGGATCGTCAGGAAGCGCATCGAGGTCTTCACCTCTGAGAACTAGAGCCCCCGCATTGTTTTCAGGTTCCGTGCTAATCGGGGATTCCGCCGTTATGGTTACTTCGGCTTGTTCGATGGCGACTGGGATAACGATATCAAGGGGAATGGTCCGGCCGGCGTTGACTTCCACGTCGTTGTTTTCAAACGTGGCAAAACCCGGCGAAGTGGCACGAACGGTGTAACGTCCCGGCGGCAACGAGGGAAACGCGTAGTTGCCCTGAGCGTCCGTGGTTGCGGTTCTCTCGATACCACTTTGATCGGCGACAGTCACGGTTGCGCCCACGATCAAGCCACCGAATTCATCTGCCACCTGACCACGAAGAGTGCCTGAAGACTGTTGCCCCTGGGCGAGCCCCACACAAAAGGTCAACACAACCAGCGCCGCCAGCTTCATTTTCCACAATGAACTCGTTCCCATCGACTCCGTCCTCTCAAAATCAAACCAATCCGGGCCGGGTTTTGAAACCCGGCTGGGTAGTGGCTTGAAGTTCTTCGGGGGAAAAATAGTAGGACAGACATTCCTGTCTGTCTAACGTTGATGAAATATCTGATGGGGGCCACTGTCTGCTTCATGCTGACTGTAGCATCGACGGGCAGACAGGAATGTCTGTCCTACCTTGGGCTTGTCGGCCGCTCCGCTGGGCCAACGCCGCCACCAATTATGTCTCCAGGAAGACCCGGACTTTGTGGGCCACGGTTTGGTCTAGTTGGAATAAACCGGCTCATAAACGTGGGGTCGCCGGTGACGAGCATGATCGCAGTCACCTTTGAGGGATCGGCGCCTTCGGAACCTGACACGAAAACCATGTCGCCCTTCTTCAGATCGGCCACCGTGATCGCCGGTGCTTTCTCAAGCATGTCCTGAAAACCACGACCGCCTCCACCACCACGAGGACGCCTCTCCTCACCCGCCTCGGTGGCTCCTTCGCGTCGTTCGCGAGGTTCACGGGGCCTTCGCTCCTGGCCATCTGCTCGAGCTGGGCGATCAGCGGGAGCGCCCGCGCCCGGAGCACCGCCACCCTGACGCTGAGGCCGGTTGGCTTCAAACGTCGCCGCCATTTCCGCCGTCACGCGGCGAAGCAACGAACGCTGGCCCACGATGATAGTAATATTCTGACCCTGACCGTTCTTGATCGTGATTTCGTTTTTCGCCGGATCCACAGCCACTACCTGGCCGCCGGTCCTGGTCGTCGAACCGGCGATGATCTCTTCAGCACTCAAACGCGTTCCGTCGGCGCTCTTCTCGCCGAGCGCTCGCAATTGATCGCCTACCTTTAGG
This sequence comes from Pyrinomonadaceae bacterium, assembly GCA_041748795.1. Lineage (GTDB taxonomy): Bacteria > Acidobacteriota > Blastocatellia > Pyrinomonadales > Pyrinomonadaceae > PSRF01. Next base: position 2,148 of record JBGTCM010000004.1, on the reverse strand, counting down.
TCGGAAAACGACGCGCGTGTAGCGTCTTTGATATTCATGGAGTCAGGGGCATAACGAAAGAGTTTCGTGGAATCCGTCACGGCAACCGTAACCGGTACGACGCCTTCTCGTGAACGCGATTGGACCGTGACTTCATTCTTTCCGGAATCAAGAGCGGTGATACGTCCCATCAGGCCACGCTGGCGGAAGTCTTCACGCTGGCGCTGTTGGTCTGTTACAGGTGCGGCAGCAACTGCGCCGCCTGTCACTACGACCTGGCGGGCATCAATCGATTTTCCATCCGCGGCGTTGGTGCCTCTCGCAAACAAACGGTCGCCAACGGCAATGTCTGTAAGCGCGATTTTGGCGGCGTTTTGCGCTGAGGTTTCACCGGGCGGAAGACGGAGAACCGCTGACTTGTCGTTGGTCACCACCGTGATGCTTTCGCCGGTATCGGTCTTGACCGTTAACTGGCCCGTCGCTTTATCGATATCTGTAACCACGCCGACGACGCGATTCTGGCTCGCGGATGCCGGTGAGGCGGCAGTTTGCTGGGCCTGGGCCACCACATTGCTTTTCGCAGCCACTGAAAAGGAGAGGACTAATATGGCAAAGACAAGTCTTTTCATTACAAAACTCCTATTGTGTTAGCCCGGGGGACAGCTTTGGGAGGGACCTCTGAAAGGCAAGTATCGTTCAGACGTATATGATTAGGCAAATGTTGTCTGGGCGGTAAATTTGGATTGCGGCGGCTTGACGCCGCTTTCCTCGCATTAGGTTAACGCCGGGTCAAGGTGCGACCCTGCGACATGTCGGCGCAGGCTAAAGCGCCGTCGAGCCGGCGCACTCCAAAGTCAGCAGTCTTAAAGTTGCCTTTATCGACCAAAAACGATCCACGAATCACACGAAACGTCACCAAGAAGGCTTAGTGTTGTTTAGTGGATCGTCGAATCGTCTTTAAAAAGCCCGCTTTACCTAACCGTCTTTCTCAGCAGTGCAACGAAATCGCGGATGTCATCCTCCGTCGTGTCAAACGACGTCATGAATCGCACTTCGGAAGCTTCTTCGTTCCAAACGTAAAAGAAGTATCGCTTCTGCAGGATGGGAATATATTTTTTCGGCAGGCGGACAAACACTCCGTTCGATTCGACTTTCTGCGAAATTTCCATACGCGGTATCGCTTCTATCTCGCGGGCCAACAGTTGGGCCATGCCGTTCGCGTGCGCGGCATTCTGTCGCCAAAGTTCATTTGCCAATAGCGCATCAAACTGAGCGGAGATAAACCGCATCTTCGACGGCAGATGAGTGCCCTGCTTGCGAGTGTATTTGAAATCTTTTGCCAGACTCTTATTGAAGAAGACCACAGCCTCGCCGTACATCATTCCATTTTTCGCGCCGCCGAAGGACAGTATATCGACGCCTGCATCCCTGGTTATGGCGCTGAGTTTGACTTTTAAACTCGCGGCCGCATTTGAGATGCGCGCGCCGTCCATGTGCAGCAACATATCGTGGTCGTGTGCGAACCTTGCCAAACTCTTTAGTTCAGACGGCGTGTAAACCGTTCCCATCTCCGTTGCTTGCGAGATCGAAATCACGTGCGGCTGCACGTGATGTTCAAAACCAACCTCGCGCAACAAAGGTGGAATCTGTTCCGGTTTTATCTTGCCGTCGGGAGTCGAAACGGGAAGCAGTTTACAGCCGGTAAATTTTTCGGGCGCGCCGCACTCGTCGACATTGATGTGCGCAGTTTGCGCGCAAATGATCGCATTATGCGACTGAGTCGCGGCTTTTAAGCCGAGGACGTTGGCGCCAGTGCCGCCAAAAACAAAATAGACTTCAGTGTCTTTGCCAAAATGATCCTGAAATCTTTTGACAGCCCGCGCGGTGTAGGGGTCGTCTCCATACGCGATAACGTGGCCATCGTTGGCCGCGGCTATGGCCGCCATCACCTGCGGATGAACGCCAGCGTTGTTATCACTAGCAAAACTTCGGCTTGGTTTGGTCGTCTTCATGTGTTCCTTACTGGCGTTGGTTCCATGGGAACGAGATTTTAGACGCTCGCATCGCAGGAAAAATAATAAACCAGTCGCGGAGCGGTATCAGAACCGGAAGCGGTAAGCGACCGGGTCGTCGCTGCGAAAGAGTTGTGTGGGTCGCAGTTGCCCAGCG
>JBGTCM010000003.1:0-3811 GCA_041748795.1 Pyrinomonadaceae bacterium | reverse complement strand
CCCCCCCCCCCCCCCCCCCCCCCCCCCCCCCCACTCCAAATTTAAGGCTTTGGGTTAGACAAAGTCGAAGGATTCTGTGCGTCCTCGTCGTCGAACGTTGCATCCTCTTCCGAAGCAGATTTGCGGGCTTCTTCAAGCTGTTTGAAAGTTATCAGCTCCCGGTCCGCTTCATCTTTACGCTTCAACCGGCTCAGCGCCATGAAGAGTTGGTAATGCACACCCGGATTGTTTGGTTTGAGCCTGGCCGCGCGTTGTAGCACAGGCAAAGCTTCTTCGTAACGTCGAGACCGCACCAGCAGGCGGCCCAGGTCGTAATTGGCGTAGAAATGCCGGTCGCTTATTCCGACTGCTTTCTGAAGGAGAGTCTCGGCCTCGGCAACTCGATTACTTTCAAGGAGCACAAAACCCAGTTGCGCTAAAACGTTAACATTCCCAGGCTCCAGCGCGAGTGCTTTTCTAAACTCGGTCGCCGCCGCAGCGTAATCAGACCTGGCGCGAGCGGCGACGCCGGCGAAATAGTATGCCTCAGGCAACTTTGGAAATCGTACCAGTGCGCGACGGAAAACTTCTTCAGCATCCTGGGCCTGGCCGAGCAAAATGTAGACGCCACCCAGTCGCGCATAATAAGCAAACCTGGTTGGGTCCTGCTCCAGAGCGCGCTTGTAGAATTCGATAGAGGCTCGAGTGCGGCGATACTTCCTTAACGCTTCGCCAAGCATAAAATGCGCCTCAGGAAAGTTTTCCCTGAGGTTGACGGCGCGGTCCCACAAGTCCGGCGCCTGCTCCGGTTGTCCGCTGGTCCATGCGATCAATCCGAGGTAGTAGTACGGCTCGGCAGCGCTTGCCGAATGCGCCAGTGCCGATTCGAAAGCTTTCTTTGCTTCAGGTAAACGTTTCAAATTAAAGAGGCTGAGGCCGAGGTTGTAACGAAGTTCGTAACTGTCGAGTTCCAGAACGAGGGCGCGTTCGAGCAGCGGCAATGCTCGCGCAAAATTCCCGGTCGCGGCGTATTGGAGGCCGAGATTCAGAGTTGCCTCCCGATGATCGGGTACCTTTTTCAGCACTGACTCAAAAACAGTTATTGCTTCCGGTGCGCGACCCGTGCGCCCGAGCAAAACGCCAAGATTTGCCAACGGTGATATCGCCTGAGGATTCAGACGAAGCGCAAGGCGGTATTCACGTTCTGCATCTTTGAATTGCTTTCGTTGGTCGAGAATTATTCCCAACAGATTGTGAGCGTCGGCGTTCCGGGGCGCGGACCTTATAACGCTACGAAGCACGCGCTCGGCTTCGTCAAGCTTATTCTGTTGCAGAAATGAGGCGGCTTCGCGCAACTGGGAAGCAATTTCGGATTCATCCCGCGACGCGTTGGAAGTTTGAGCTGTGAGATGTCGCAGGGCCGAATCGCCCCCGAAGCCAAGAAGGATGGCTATGGTTACCAGCGAAATAACAGAGTGCGGTTTGCTGCTAACGTGCATTGATTTAGATACGTGGCGAAGTCGAGAGTATATTTACAGGCGTATAGAGTACAACCTTTAGGTTGCGGCTTGGCAACCATGCAAGCTAAAGCTTGTACTCTATACGCCTGTTATCGCCCGAGGAGAAAGCTTGGAATGAAATCACTTAGATCAATCGTGTGCAGCTTAACACTGGTCATCCTGGTATTGCTTTTATTAGCGTCTCCGCCGGCGGCGCAGCTGCAGCGTCGACCGAACACAGAACAGCGTATTAATCAATTGCTGGCACGCATGACTCTGGCCGAGAAGTTAGGGCAGCTACAGCAACTCGATGGGCACGCAGACGGGCGGTTCAAAGATGAGCACCCTGACCTGGTTCGCAAAGGGCTACTTGGTTCAACCCTGAACGTGCGTGGCGCAAAAAACACTAACACCCTGCAGCGAATCGCCATGAACGAAACGCGTCTGAAGATTCCTCTCATCTTTGGCTTCGACGTGATTCACGGCTATCGCACTATCTTTCCCATTCCACTTGGTGAAACAAGCACGTGGGATCCGGCTGGTGTAGAGCGCGCAGCAAGCATAGCGGCCGCCGAAGCGCGCGCGGCCGGCGTGCACTGGACGTTTGCTCCTATGGTTGATATTGCGCGCGATCCGCGCTGGGGCAGAATTGCCGAGGGTTCAGGGGAAGATCCGTATCTGGGCTCGGTCATGGCCCGTGCGCGCGTGCGCGGTTTTCAGGGAACCGATTACAGCGCCAACAACAGGGTCGTGGCCTGCGCAAAACACTGGGTCGCTTACGGCGCTGCTGAAGCTGGACGCGATTACAACACCACCGACGTTTCAGAAAGAAACCTGCGCGAAGTTTACTTCCCTCCTTTCAAGGCTGCGGTTGATGAAGGTGTGGGGACCTTTATGAGTGCCTTTAATGATCTGAACGGAGTCCCCACTTCAGCCAACCCCTACACACTCACGCAGGTCCTGCGCGACGAATGGAAGTTTGACGGCTTCGTCGTCAGCGACTACACGTCCGTGGAAGAGCTTTTGAAGCATGGTACGGCCGCGAACGGCGCGGACGCTGCGAGCCAGGCGTTGAGCGCCGGCGTGGATATGGAGATGGTCAGTCGCCTTTACGGCAAACACTCTGCCGACTTGATTAAGCAAGGCAAGCTAACTCAAAGAAACGTAGACGAAGCCGTGCGGCGCATCCTTCGCATCAAGTATCGCCTCGGCTTATTTGAAAGTCCTTACGCTGATGAGGACCTCGAACGTAGGGTGGTATTCAACAGCGCCTATGTCGCCGCTGCTCGAGAACTGGCGGCGCGTTCGATGGTGCTTTTGAAAAACGACAAACAACTGTTGCCATTAAAAAAGGACATCAAATCCATTGCTTTGATTGGCCCCCTAGCAGACAGCCATAAAGACATGATTGGCTCCTGGACGGGCGACGGCAAAGTCGCGGATGCGGTTACATTGCTTGAAGGTATTAAAGCGAAGGTACCGCAAGCGAAGATCAATTACGTGAAAGGCTGTGACGTCGACTGTCCTGAAGCGATTGGCCTTGAAGAGGCAATCAGTGCTGCCAACGAATCGGATGTAGCGATCATCGCAGTTGGCGAATCCGCGGAGATGAGTGGCGAGGCCGCATCTCGCACTTCACTTGATCTCCCTGGCAGGCAAATGGATCTCGTCAGGTCAATTCAGGGCTCAGGCAAACCCGTTGTCGTGGTGTTAATGAATGGACGCCCTTTGACAATTAACTGGATTGCGGAAAACACTCCGGCGATTTTGGAGACGTGGTTTGCAGGCTCTCAGGGAGGCCATGCGATCGCCGATGTGCTCTTTGGCGACGTAAACCCGAGCGGGAAGTTACCCGTTACATTTCCGCGAGCAGTCGGCCAGATTCCTATCTACTATAACTACATGAACACTGGCCGGCCGCCGGATACGGCAAACAAATACACTTCAAAGTATCTTGATGTTCCCTGGACGCCGCTGTTTCCTTTTGGCTTCGGGTTAAGTTACACACAGTTTAAGATCACAAGTCTTAATCTCAGCGCGGCACGTATACGCGCAAACGGCCAACTCACGGTTACGGTCGATATTGAAAACGTGGGACAACGCGCGGGAGATGAAGTAGTGCAACTTTATATCCGCGATGTGGTGGCGAGCGTGACGCGGCCGGTCAAAGAATTGAAGGGCTTTCAGCGGGTTACACTTCAACCTGGACAACGGACGCAGGTACGGTTTCAGGTTGGTGCGAAAGAGTTAGGTTTTCACAACCGGCAAATGAAGTTTGTGGTAGAGCCAGGTGAGTTCAAAGTGATGGTAGGACCTAATTCGGCAGAAGTGAT
>JBGTCM010000002.1:0-3704 GCA_041748795.1 Pyrinomonadaceae bacterium | reverse complement strand
TGAACCTATTCGAACTAACAAGACACCTGATTGATATTCCATCCGTCACCGGCGACGAGAAGGCCGTGGGGATTTTTCTGGCCGCGCATCTTGAAGGCCTGGGATATAGCGCCAGCTTACAAGAAGTCGACGAGAATCGTTCCAACGTGATCGCCACCACCGATGCGTTGCCCCGCGTCGTGTTATCGACGCACATGGACACGGTGCCGCCGCATATTCTGTCCAGTGAAAATGAAACCAGGATCTACGGTCGCGGTGCCTGCGATGCAAAGGGAATCATTGCCGCTCAGATCATGGCGGCGGAGCGTCTGCGCGCTGAGGGCGTTAATGAAATTGGACTCCTCTTCACGGTTGACGAAGAGCTGAGCAGCCTGGGCGCGCGGTCCGCTAACAGTCATGAGATCGCACCGGCATGTGAGTATCTGATTAATGGCGAGCCGACGGACAACAAACTCGCTGCGGCCACAAAGGGCTCGCTGAGATTGAGTCTGAAGACGACGGGACGAGCGTGCCACTCTGCTTATCCGGAACAAGGGGAGTCGGCGATTGAAAAGTTGCTCGACGTGCTCGACAGCATTCGCCACATAAACTGGCCTCGTGACAATGTACTTGGGGAAACGACTTGCAACATCGGGGTAATCAGCGGCGGCACGCGGCCAAACGTCATTCCGGCGGAAGCGAGTGCTGTCTTCCAATTACGGCTCGTGACAAACGCTGACCACGTCAAGCGGATTCTGGAGGATACGGTGGCCGGGCGGGCTGAAGTGGAATATCTCTCGGAGAATGATCCGGTTCACCTGCTGACTGTCGACTCGCTCGAACAATGTGTGGTGCGGTTTACGACTGATATTCCGTTTCTTTCGAACTGGGGCTCACCGCTGTTGATCGGACCGGGTTCGATATTAAATGCCCACACAGATCATGAGTTCATTGAAAAACAGGAATTGGAAGATGCCGTGGATCTTTATGTTCGGATCGTGCGCGAGTTGCTGAAAAAGGGTGAATAGTAAAGGCGGGTAAATGGTAAATGGTGAATGGAACTGAGGACGAAAACGATGAACTCAATCAGCATGCCTCTTAGACGTGGCCACCATTTACCATTCACCATTTACCATTTACTTTTCGTAAGGTCCATTTACCATTCACCATTTACCATTTACCCAATGGAGGCGTTCAAATGAAGGTCGCCTTATTGGGTTATGGCGCGATGGGCCAGTTAGTTGCCTCTCTGGCTCGCGCAGCCGGCGACGAGATCGGGGCGACATTAACTTCGAGAGATGCGGCGCGAAGCGTTGAAGAAACGGCAACCCTGTTTCACGGTCATGACGTGGCGATTGATTTTTCAGTCGGTACGGCCGTCGTGACGCACGTTGACGCATGTATGCGAGCCGGTGTTCCGCTGGTCCAGGGCACGACGGGATGGAAGGACCAGGAAGACGACGCGCGACGGTTTGTAGCTAAGCATGACGGCGCCATGGTGTTTGGGGCCAACTTTTCGATCGGCGTGAATGTCTTTTATCGAATAGTGGAGCAAGCTGCCAAGCTTTTCGCCGGCCTCGAACAGTATCAGACGTTTATTGAAGAGCAGCATCATTCGCGCAAGCTCGATGCGCCATCAGGTACTGCCCTGAAGCTAAAGAGCATGGTTGGCGAATATATAAAGAATCCGATTCCAGTAGCGTCCACACGTGCGGGATATATACCTGGGACGCACCGCGTTGGTTTTGACTCAGCTGCTGATCAAGTGACGCTGACTCATATGGCGCGTTCGCGAGAGGGGTTTGCCGCCGGCGCGTTGCTGGCTGCGCGTTGGATCATCGGTCGTAAGGGAGTTTATGAGTTTTCGGAAGTGATTGATGAAATGATAAAGGGTGACAAGTGACAAGTGACAAGCCAGAAGTTAGGTATTGAGTGAATGAGTGATGAGTGATGAGTAATGAGTAACGAGTAATGAGTGACGAGTGATAAATGATGAATTATGAGTGACGGGTGATACGGATGGACGATGAGTAATAAGCTCGATCTGTCTTGCTTGTCACTTGTCACCCGTCACCCGTCACTCCTCCTGGAGGTGCCTAATGACTATGAATCTCGACTGGATGCGAGGATGCGCGACGGCTATCGTGACACCGTTTACGGCGGACGGTGCCATTGACGAAGCGGCGTTAACCCGGCTGATTGAATATCAAATCAGTGGCCACGTGAAGCTGCTCGTTCCCTGTGGGACCACGGGTGAAAGTGCGACGATGACTGAAGATGAAGATCGCCAGGTCATCAAGCAAACCATTGACGTGGCCAAAGGGCGAGCGCGCGTGATCGCCGGCGCGGGCAGCAATTCGACCGCAGTCGCGATTGAGAATTCGAAAGCCGCACAGAGTCTCGGCGCCGACGCAGTATTACAGGTAGCGCCTTTCTACAACAAGCCGACTCAGCAAGGTCTGTATGCACACTTCCGTGCGATCGCGGATGCTGTGCCTGACCTTCCAATCGTCATCTACAACGTGCCCGGCCGAACATCATGCAATATCGCCGCGGACACTACGCTAAGGCTCGCGCGCGATTGTGAAAATATCGTGGCGGTAAAAGAAGCTTCCGGGAACCTGTCTCAAATCATGGAGATACTGTGCGACCGGCCGGAAGGGTTTCGCGTACTTTCCGGAGACGACGCGATTACCTTTGCCTTGATTGCTCTCGGCGGCGACGGACTCATCTCGGTAGCCTCAAACGAAGCGCCTGAAATGATGTCGCGCATGGTCGATCGGGCGCTTGATGGAAATTGGGATGAAGCTCGCGAGTTACATTATCGTCTGCTCGGGCTGATGGAGGTGAACTTCATCGAATCGAGCCCCGGTCCCGTCAAAGCTGCGCTGGCGATGATGAACCTGATGGGCGAGAATTTCCGTTTGCCCCTCGTGCCGATTCAGGAGAAGAGTCGCGCGCAGGTGCGCGAGGTGCTCTCCGAACTTGGCCTATTGAAAGAAGCATCGCATGCCGCTACGTGAAGAAATCGAAACTCTCAGCGCTCGAAACGCAAGCGAGTTTGACGCGAACGATAGGGAGCTGTTTGAACAATTCAAGGCGGCATTGAATGGTGGCGAGATTCGCGCGGCCGAGCGTTCGCAGGATGGAACCTGGGCCGTCAACTCCTGGGTAAAGCAGGGAATTCTCCTGGGCTTTCGCATGGGAACGCTCATGGACATGTCCGCACTGCCGCTTCGCTTCTTCGATAAAGATACCTATCCGGTTCGCCCAACCACTGTCGCAGACAACATCCGCATCGTGCCTGGCGGTTCAAGTATTCGCGACGGCGCTTACGTCGCGCCCGGTGTGGTTTGTATGCCGCCAATGTATGTGAACGTCGGCGCCTACGTTGATGAAGGGACGATGATTGACAGCCACGCCCTGGTTGGATCGTGTGCACAAATCGGCAAGCGCGTTCATCTATCAGCGGCGGCCCAAGTCGGCGGCGTACTTGAGCCAGTTGGTGCTGTGCCTGTGATAATTGAGGACGATGTTTTGGTTGGCGGTGGCTGTGGAGTTTATGAAGGAACGATCGTGCACGAGCGCGCTGTGTTAGCGGCGGGAACAATACTGACCGGCTCGACGCCGGTTTACGACCTGGCGCGCGATACGATCTACCAGCGAACGCCTGATGCGCCACTCGAAATACCAGCGGGCGCCGTCGTCGTCCCCGGATCACGAAA
>JBGTCM010000001.1:0-3004 GCA_041748795.1 Pyrinomonadaceae bacterium | reverse complement strand
CTCCTGCTGAAACTGGCGCCACTGCTCGGGCGTCAACACTTTCTGCAACCGTTCATCCGCCTGGCGGCGAATTTCTTCAAAGCGTGGTTCAGATTCTTTGCGATGTGCTTGTAACTGTTCGCGAGTTTCGCCGAGGATTTGATGGACCTGCGTCTTCTGTTCGCTGGAGAGTTGCAGACGATCCAGCAACTTCTCGAAGCGTTGTTGTCGGGTTACCGGCGACCGGCTACGAGACCATTTCTGATACGTGTTGAGCGCAAGAGCGCCGGCAGCGAAACCCAGGACAAAGATCAATACTGTTGCCAGCCTCACTTGCCATTTGCTTTTGCGATTCGTATCCATCATCACCTTTCGTGCCTAATCTGTAGGGGTGTCCCTCCGTGGGCACCCCGCTTTTCGCCGAGCCAGGGGCGCCCACGGAGTCGCACCCCTACAATCATTACCTTTCGTCTTCATCCAACTGGTAAAGCGCAGACAACACCTCCGCATCGGACACGTGATCTTGCGCGATCTCGCTTTGGTCGAGGATTACCTCCTCAGCCGTATACCGGTTAAAGGCAGAAGCATCCGCTGTGGTTTGCGTAGACGGAACCATGACACTCAAAACCGCTAGCAGTGCTACCGTTGCTGCCAACGATGAAGCCAGCGCCCCCGCAGCCCGCCACAGTCGCGCCAATCCGCGGACCTCATTCTGTTGTTCGCGAATCGCTGCCAGCACTCGAGTCTGAAAGAATGGCGATGGCTCAAAAACTTCGCCCGCTCCTTCCCTTAACAACGATGTCGATACGACCGCCGCTTTATAAGCGCGCGCGCATTCGTCACAGCTCGTGACGTGAACCCGAATCTCGCGATGATCGCTTTCGCTCAAACTCGCGAAGGGAACACTTTCGAGAAGATTAATGATGTGGTTTTGTTTCATCTCTGCCTCTACCCACCCGCTTACGCAGGTGGTGCTGATTATCCCGTCCTCGTACCCAAAAGTTTTTCCACCTCAGCCCTCATCCGGCGTCGCGCCCGGAAAGCCTGCACCTTCACTTTAGATAGTGACCACCCGGTCATCTCTGCGACTTCCTTGATCGAAGCGTCCTCGCCATCCACGAGGGTTAGTACTAATCGATCGTCTGCGGATAAATTCCCCATCACCCGTTCGGCAAGATCCGCGGCTACATAACTTCGCTCGCTCGATTTAAAACTCTCTTCGGCTGAACCAGCAAGTTTGCTTTCCAGCCACGCGTTCTCATCATCGGTCATGTCTGAAACTGTCATCTCAGGGCGTCGCTTTGAGCTGCGCAGGATGTTGAGACATGTGTTGGTGGTAATGCGTGTTAACCACCCTTCCATCGAACCGCGTCCTTCAAAGCTGCCGAGTCGCTCAAACGCCTTCATGAAAACTTCCTGGGCCACCTCTTCAACTACACTTCGTTGCCGAAAGAAACGGCTGGCATACCCGAAAACCCTGGGACTGTAACGGCGCACGATCTCAGCAAACGCCGACTCGTCGCCGTCGCGTGCGAGCTGCGCCAGTTGCAGGTCCGACGCCTGATCGTAATCGATACTCAGTCGCGTTCCTCAAAAAACTCGGTTGCCGGTAAAGCCTAATTGTCGAGGCTCACTCCATGAACGCCCCGGTCTTCGTCCAACACCGCATATCCGGAGTGCTACCGGAATGACCCCCTACAAACCAGGCGTGGAGGCGGACTCGGGAACGCTTTCCGGGTCCACCACCCCGTGAATGAACCAGGTTACTGGTTCGGTGTTGCATTCCGTTCGCCGCGATTCCTCTTGAATTCGCCACGTTTGTTTTTGAACTGTGCGCGCAATTGCTCCATTTGAGTTCGCTGTTCGGGAGTCAAAACGGTGAGCATTTCCTGGTGCAGTTTATGCTTCTCGCCCATCAGTTTCGCCTTCAATACAACTTCCTCGGAAAGCTTTTGCGTGGCCAGTGCTTCGTTGAACGTACCGCCGGATTCCGTCTGACGCAACTCCTGGTGTTTTGCACGCAGTTGTTGGCGTAAAGACTTGGTGCGTTCGCCGAAACTTCCCCGAATCTGCTTCATCCTGGATTTCTGATCTTCGGTTAAATTAAGTTGACGGAACATCGCCCCGCCTCCAAAGCCGCCACGGCGCCCTTTGAAGCCGGCCCGATGGCCATCCCCTTTTCCACGCCCGCGCCACTCGCCACGAGCTTTTTCCTGGTTGTCCTGAGTGGTCGCTGCTGTCTGCGCAAACGCCACAGAGGCGACCAAAACGATGCTCGACAGGGAGACTAGTGTCAGCATTTTAAACCTTGAAAACTTCTTCATTTTCTTTAATTGCTCCTAACCTTGTGCTTTTAGTAGAGGCCTGCATTAGCCTCCCGGTGAGCTAGACACGGGATCGCACGAAAAAGTTACAGGGTCGTTGTAACGCAAATTGGTCCTTGTAACGCAAACTGTTAGTTTGCGAACGCTGCGCGAAAGGCCTTATTGAGCTCTCGAACAGCTCTTATTCTAACGATCCGCAAACTAACAGTTTGCGTTACGAAAGACCGCCAGAACTTTTTCAGACACAAATCGTAACCTTCCCTTCGCGACCGGTGTCTTACAAAGTGGCATGATTAATTCACGATTTCACCTGTTTCTTATCGCCCTGGGCGCGCTGCTCGTGCCAGGTGCGGTATTCGCACAGCCATCCAACAAATCGAAAACAGGCCCGGTCAATCAAATCGCGCAGACACGCTCCGAGCTAATAGAGGCCACTGAAAAATATAAGGCCAGCGCGCTGGAAGTGGTGCAAATTCAGGAAGAGGAAATCGCGGCCGCTACGAAGAAACTGGAACAGCTGCGGCAACTGGTAGCCGAGGGTTTAATAGCTCGTAATGAACTGACCGCCGGCGAAGAAGAACTCGCTGCGGCAAAGGCAAAACTGGATAACACACGTAAACAGATTTCAGAATCAGACACCCTGATTGCCCAGGTTAGAGAAGCTGAAGTAGCGGAAAAGAAACTCGCGCAGACAATAGCAA